>DUNT01000067.1 GCA_012839205.1 Clostridiaceae bacterium | reverse complement strand
TATTGTTAATTGAGCCATACAATTAAAGAAGTGATTATTGTTGATGGAGTGTACGAACATTGTATTCCAGTAGATGCTTTACACACTAAATATATAATATTTCTTATTTATTGACAATATTAAAAATTACTGCTTTAACTTCCACCTTTGCACTTATGTATTATATTCCAATAAAACTGGATTAGACCGGATTACAGCGTTTTTTTCATATGGACTATACCGAAAATATAATAGAATTCTGTGAATGCATAAAAGGGACTATATCAAAGTCATTTTTTTTGATAGTCCCTTTATTGCCGTTTACTTTTGTTTGGATATTTCTAAAAGGGCTTCCGAGGCTTCCATTGTAAAGCGGTTATCAGTTGCCACATCACCTAAGGCAAGCATTCCGATAATCATATTATTCTCTACCACAGGTATCCTTCTTATTTGTTTTTCAGACATCAGCTTTGTTACTTCGTCCACTTCCATATCCGGTGAAGCGGTAATAACCTGGCCTGTCATGACATCTCTTATCGGTGTATCACCGGGATTTTTACCGTGCGCAATATTTCTTACTATAATATCACGATCGGTCACGATTCCTACAACCCCGGACTGATCGCAAACAGGTATAGAGCCTACATTGTGCTTCTGCATTAACTGAGCTGCCTCAACAACATTTGATTCAGGGTTAACACAAGCAACATCTTTAGTCATAATATCTTTTACTTTCATGTCTTCCTCCATAAAATTCTACTGCAAAAGTTCTTGCATATATAGCTTTTGTATCAGACACAAAAGTAATCGAGGAAATTTTTCCCATCTATCTATTCTGATTCGATATAGTTTACTTCACTAAACTCAGCGTTTTACCTAAACCGCCCCGGAAACTGCCTTACTATTCCTTCAGTCATAACATCGGCCATCATCATTGCCTGACGTTCCATTTCATCATAAAGGTCTATTCCTTTTTGAAATTCATTGGTTAACATAAAGACCGCTTCGTTCTTTACTAAAGCCAAATGATCAAAAAGCATCTTTTCCCATTCTTGTTGCGACCAGTATGGATTTATGCTGGCTAAAAAGGCTGCAATATCTCTAGCATTATTGTACCAAATCCTTTCTGCCTCTGCCGCTGCATTGTTATCCCCTGCTTTTGCTGCATTGACGAGATTCGCCGCAATAACTAAGTGATTTCTTAATAGAGCAGAAAACCTTGCAACAGTTTGACTCCCGTAAAAAGGTACAAGCGCAGCTTCAAAATCTTTGGGATTTCTAAGAAGTCTCTGGGTAACAAGATCGACGTCTGGTAAATCAAAAACCATACTAATAATTGTGAGTCTGGTCCAGGTAATATGTTGTTCCCAGAGTAGTCTTAGATGATTGCTCAAGTTAAATTTAGCCTGTGTTATACAATCTACGGGGTAATTTATGCCGTGGCTCTTATAACCTGGCCAGACATTAATCCTTTGACCTATATAAAGCGTACCTAAATCAACCCCGGGATTGGCAGCAATAATAGCCTCAATAGTGGTATCATAACGCTGGGCTATCCAGTAAAGGCTGTCATTGGGCTGGATGATATGTGTTATTGTTCCTTGTAAGTACTGATCCATATTATCATCACCTGAATACCTGTCTATACTCAGGTTATGCCAATAAGGATTCTGTAGTTCCTTAAACTTGAAATTTTGACACTATTGTTTTGAGTTTATCAAAGCTCCTGTTTTACATAAGACAACTTTTCCATAAAATCCTTAGTATTCCGATTCGATCAGGTATTTACTTGTTATACTATTTGTATTTACAAATAGTAGCAACCTTTGTTAAAAATTATAAAAGCTCGGAGATATCATTATTTTGAATACTCCGAGCTTCATTAATAACCTTACCTGTTTAAGATTATATTATTCTTTGAATGCCTTTGCCAATTCAAACTCTTCAATAATATCAGAAGAAGGCTCTTCTGTTAATAAAGAGGTAACAACTATGGCAATACAGGATACAATAAAGGCCGGAAGTAATTCATATATATCAAACAAACCTCCGATAGGCCTGATCAGCAGTTTCCAAATAAATACCATGCTACCGCCGGATACCATTCCTGCAATAGCACCAGTTCTGGTTGTTCTCTTCCAGAACAGCGAGAACAGCATCAGAGGCCCGAAGGTAGCACCGAATCCCGCCCATGCAAAGGATACAACTTTAAAGATAACACTGTTTTCATCAATTGCTATAATCATTGCAAAAACCGATATTACCAGCAAAGTAATTCTTGTCATGGTAAGAACTTGTTTGTCATTGGCGTCTTTTTTCATAATTCCGTGGTAAATACTCTTTGAAAAGGCAGAAGCAGCAATAAGTAAATAGGAATCCGAGGAACTGATGGTTGCTGCAAGGATACCTGCCATAACAATCCCTGCAAATATTGGCATGAAGAAGTCCATGGACATAAGTACAAATATACTTTCCGAATCACTTTGAGTTAAAAGAACATCAGGATATAACACTCTTCCTATTATGCCTATAGCAACAGCAGCAACTAAAGAAATAGCACACCAAATCGTAGCTACTCTTCTGGACAGCTTTAATTGAGAAGGTTCCTTAATAGCCATAAATTTCAACAAAACCTGGGGCATTCCAAAGTATCCTAACCCCCATGAAAGAGTAGAAATAATTGTTAAGAATCCATAACTTCCAGCTGCTCCGAATAACGGCTTTCCTGTGGTCTCAAGCTGCTGGACTCCGTCTACAAGGGTAGGTTGAGCGATACCGAAGAACTCCAAAAACCCCGGAATTGATTTTGCGTTGTTTATAACTGCGGGAATACCGCCGGCGGCAGATATACCTGCTCCTAAAACCACAACCAGAGAAATAATCATTACAATTCCCTGCATAAAATCCGATGCACTCTCAGCAAGAAATCCGCCAATAAATGTATAGAAAACAACAAACAAAGCACCTGCGATCATCATATAGAGGTATTTTGTCGCAAATAATCTGCTGAAAAGCTTGCCCACAGTAACAAAGCAGCTGGCGGCATAGACAGTAAAGAATATAAGAATAAACAGTGCAGCAATAGTTGCTATAACTTTTTTCTTCTCCTTAAATCTGTTGCTGAAAAAGTCAGGAATGGTTATAGAATCAGAGGCTATTACAGAGTATCCCCGAAGCCTCTTTGCAACAAAGAGCCAATTCAAATATGTACCGATAAGTAATCCTATAGCCGTCCAGATTGCGTCACTTAACCCAACCCAATATGCAACTCCCGGAAGTCCCATCAGAAGCCATCCGCTCATGTCTGAAGCCTCTGCTCCCATTGCTGTAACCCAAGGGCCCAAAGATCTGCCCCCAATAAGAAAGTTATCACTGCTTGCACCGGCACGCCTAAAATAATACAATCCTATTCCGATTACTACTGCCATATATATACACATGGCAACGAAGATTTGTAGTCTTTCTCCGCTCATAACGCTTCTCCCCTTAATTCTTAGTGATTGCATAATTATACCAAAGTAATTTATAATATTCAATTTTTTTGCATAAAAAATTAATCTTATTAAAAATCCGATTTAAATCTTGAGAGGGTAAAACCGAAAAGTTAACCTTCAGTTTAGATATGCCAATCAGAATAAAGTTTTCCCACGGGAACACTATTCGATGTTTTCTTCCCAAATATCTACAAAATCAATTTCCTGAAACAGTTCCGGATATACACTATATTAAATCTATATCGTACTTTTCTAAGATAGTGTCCAATTCTATCTTGCGAATCAAAAACTGTCCTTTATCAAAGTATGTTTCAAAGATGCCTTTTCCCCAATATTGAAAGTTTTGGCTTGTACCATCCTTAAACTTTATTGTTATTATAGGGCCGGTAGGCCCGTGTTTTCTCCAATTACTCCTGTAAAAATCGGCCGCATTGAGATCAATTATGAATTTCTTAAATTCATCGCCTTCAAGAATAACCTTATAATCAAGTGATACTTCCTCTATTTGATCTGTTGAAATCTTAGTTGACAGTTCTGCCCAATACTTTTTATCCCTAATGTTATAATATAAATCTCTGCCCCACATTGCATAAAAAACAGCGGCGATAAGTATTATCGAAAAAACAGTAATAAAAGCTTTCTTCATACTTCATAATCCTTCTTCGGAGAATATTTCCTATTCATTTTTGTCTATATATATTCTTAGAGCTTTAATTCCCAAATGTGCCAGCCTGACAAATAGAATAAAGCCATAAACACCTGCTGCTATAATAGCAATATACAAAAGAATATTGAAAATTGACAAAAAACCAATCAACCCTGGAGCTAATAATTTTGATGCCATCTTTTTTCTCCTCTCTTAATCACATTTTGCTAATACCGATTACACAATTTCTTGAGATGCTTTCCCTTTTTCTTTTTGGGTTCCGTTAAGGTGTTCAGCCAGAACCATGATTTTTCGTAATACTTCGATATCCTGCTGTATAAACAATTTACATAAAAAAACCGCTTCATCCGTCCATTATTATATCGATCAAACGCTTTGGTAAGTATATCGGCACGTTCTTTATATTCGACATACCACTGCTCAAATCCTTCTGTAGCAATAAACTTTGACACCAAATCCAATAAATTCTAAAAAGTACCCTTTGGCTCCGGATTCTGATTGCATACCTTATTCCTGGTCTGTTTTAAACCAGGTTAAAAAATTTCTATATTTTTGTAGTAATTTTCATTAAATTCCTGTTATAATAAAAATATACATATTTCGATTTAAAAGGGCAATAACCGGGTCACTTTTAGCAGGTATAAGTAATTATTGCTTGGCAGTTACTTAATTTTCATCCTGCGGGTGCTTAAATTCAACAGAATTTGTCTCTTGATAAAATGCTTCCGGTTTTCTTACAGCTGCTTCCTGTGAATGCTTTTCTTTAATATACTTCTTTGTTTTCTATTCATATTTGCTTGTTTTGTTTCATAATCATCAAATGCCAGACAAGCATAATGGTATTTTTTTGTAATTTTTGGTTAATTTTTTAACAGCTAAACAAAGGAGGTTTAACAATGAGCAATAACACCGGTTTCTGCACATGCAACCCAACAGAAGTAACACCCAGGTACAGCGAAATTGAAAAAGTGATTGACCTTTACAAGGACAAAAAAGGAAGCTTAATTCAAATTCTTCATCTTGCACAGGAAATCTATGGCCACCTCCCTCTTGACTTGCAGCAATACATTGCGAAATCTTTAGACATCCCTCTTTCAGAGGTATCAGGAGTAATTTCATTCTATTCTTTCTTTTCTACCAAACCAAGAGGTGAGCATACCATAAGGGTGTGTCTTGGAACTGCCTGCTATGTAAGAGGCGGAAAAAAAATTATTGAAAGATTATCCGAAATTCTGGGTGTAGGTTTAGGTGAAACTACCAAAGACGGTCGTTTTACCTTTGAGATAGCACGCTGCATCGGGGCTTGCGGTCTTGCACCTGCAATGATGATTGATAATGTGGTTTATAAACAGGTTAATGCCAACAAACTGGAATCCATCCTGTCTCAATATTAAGGAATAGCGGAGGTGATTAATAATGAGCAATACTATTAGCACCTTACATGATCTGGAACAGATTAAGAACGAATATATCAAAAATACCAGTCAGTATAAATACCAGGTACTGATTTGCGGTGGTGCCGGCTGTATATCCTCAGACTGCGCCCAGGTAAAAAATACGGTTATTGAAGAAATAAAAAAATACAATTTAGAAAAAGATGTTTCGGTATATGAAACAGGCTGTATGGGAATCTGTGCCGTTGGTCCGGTTATGCTGGTACTTCCCGAGAGAACCTTTTATACCGAAGTAACCCCTGAAAGTGCAATAAATATTGTAGAAAGCCATATAGTTGGTGGACAAATACTAATTGAAAATACCTACTACGATAAATCCTTACAAAAGCACGTCCCAAAGATAGATGACATTGAGTTTTTTAAGGACCAGGTTAAAATTGCCCTCCGAAATTGCGGAATTGTTGAGCATAACAGTATTGATGCCTACATAGCTCATGACGGTTATTTGGCCGCATATAAAGTTATTACACAAAAAACTCCTGAAGAAGTTGTAGAGGAAGTAATAAAATCAGGTATTAAAGGGCGTGGTGGCGCAGGATTTCCTACCGGTATTAAATGGGAGGCGGGACTGAAAGCTGCAGGCAATAAAAAGTACATCGTCTGTAATGCCGATGAAGGTGATCCCGGTGCATTCATGGACAGAAGCATTATCGAGGGTGATCCCCATACCATAATTGAAGGCATGATAATCGGAGGCTATGCAATTGGTGCAAATTTGGGTTATGTGTATATCAGAGCCGAATATCCCATTGCGGTTGAACGCCTCTCAAAAGCCATTGAAGACGCACGTAAACATGGATTACTTGGTTGCAAACTTTTTGGAACTGACTTTTCTTTTGATTTGGAAATAAGAATCGGTGCAGGAGCCTTCGTATGCGGTGAAGAAACTGCTCTTATGAATTCCATTGAAGGACAAAGAGGAGAGCCCCGCCAAAAGCCTCCCCTACCCTTTCAAAAGGGACTTTTCGGATGTCCCACCATTATCAATAATGCCGAGACCATGGCAAGCATACCGGCTATTTTACTTAACGGCAGTGAATGGTTCAATCAATACGGTACAGAAACCAGCAAAGGAACAAAGGTTTTTGCTTTAGCAGGAGATCTGGTTAATTCAGGGATAGTTGAAGTGCCTATAGGGATACCACTTGGAGATATTCTCTTTAAAATCGGCGGGGGTATGAGGGACAAAAAGAAATTTAAAGCTGCTCAAATCGGAGGCCCTTCAGGTGGGTGTATTACTCAGGAAAACCTTAATGTCAATACCGATTACGATTCCATCACCAAACTCGGTGCTATTATGGGTTCCGGTGGACTTATCGCTATGAATGAGGATACCTGCATGGTAGACACCGCCAGATATTTTATGGATTTCATTCAGGATGAATCCTGTGGGAAATGCGTGGCATGCCGTTTAGGTACCAAAAGAATGCTTGAAATACTTGAACGAATAACTCAGGGTAAAGGTGAAGATGGCGACATTGAGCTGTTGGAAGAGTTGGGCGACACCATAAAAGATACAGCAATGTGCGGTCTGGGACAATCAGCTCCTAACCCGGTTCTGAGTACCATAAAATATTTCAGGCAGGAATATGAAGAGCATATAAAAAAGAAATACTGCCGTGCCGGAGTTTGTTCAGATCTGTTTATATCTCCCTGCGAAAATACTTGTCCTGCAAATGTTAATGTTCCTGGTTATTTATCACTTATAACAGCAGGAAGATTTATCGATGCATATAATTTAATAAGACAGGAAAATCCTTTCCCGGCTGTATGCGGACGAATCTGCACTCGGCCTTGTGAGTCTAAATGCAGACGCAGGACTTTGGATGAAGCCGTTGCCATTTGTGATCTAAAGCGATTTGTAGCCGATTATGCCTATAAAAACGAAAAACCCTTCAACCAGGACATCATTTTCCCTAAGAACGGCAAGAAGGTTGCTATAATAGGCGCCGGCGCTTCAGGACTAACCTGTGGTTATTATCTGGTTCGTATCGGATATGATGTTGACGTTTATGAATCGGAATCAATTGCAGGTGGAGTTCTTGCTTTTGGCATTCCTGAATATCGTCTTCCTCAAAAGGTTATAACCCATGAGATTGAGCTTATTAAACAAGCAGGGGTTAATATAATCTTAAACACCGAGGTTGGCCGGGATGTTTATTTTCAGGATTTACGGAAGAGATATGACGCTATATACGTTGCAACCGGTACTCAATTCCCTCAAAGGGTTAATATCCCCGGCGAGGAGCTTAAAGGCGTAATTCACGGTATAAACTTTTTAAAAGATGTCAATCTCAAACGTGAAGTGAAGCTGGGACATACTGTTGCAGTAATAGGCGGTGGCAATACGGCTATTGATTCAGCCAGAACCGCTTTGAGACTCGGTGCCAAAAGAGTCATCGTACTTTACAGAAGAACTATTGACGCCATGCCAGCCTATGAATCAGAAATACATGAAGCCATTGTCGAAGGCGTAGAAATCGTTGAGCTTGTAAGCCCGGTAAGATTTATTAAGGGGAAAGATGGTTCTGTAGCGAGAATAGAATGTATAAAAATGAAGCTGGGGGAATTTGATCGTTCAGGCAGAAGAAAATCGGTACCCATAAATGGGTCCAACTTTATGCTGGAAGTGGACAATGTTATTCCTGCTGTAAGCCAATATGCGGATTTACCTTTTATCAAAAAAGACGAAATCGGAATTACCTCCTGGGGAACATTCATCATTCAGGAGGATACTTTAATGACAACCATGGATGGCGTGTTTGCGGGAGGAGACGTAGCCAGAGGCCCTGATACGGTTATATCAGCCATTGCTGACGGAAAAAAAGCTGCAATTTCCATAGACCTGTTTCTGGGAGGCAAAGGCAAACTGAATAAAGGCCCTAAAATCGATGTCCCCGATACTTTTGACGAGGATGAGATTGTTGCATTAAAGAGATTCCCTCTTGACATGCTCCCGGTTGAAAAGCGAATGAATATGGATAGTGAAGTTGTGCTGGGATTCCATAAACTTAATGCTATGGCAGAATCCATGCGCTGCTTACACTGTGATAGGAGGTAGTTTTATGATTAACTTAACCATAAACGGAAAGAAAATCTCCGCAAATGAAAACCTCACTATTCTTGAGGCCGCCAAAATGAACGGGATTAGTATTCCTCATTTATGCTACTTAGAAGATGTCCATGAATTCGGATCTTGCAGAATCTGCGTAGTCGAAGTGGAAGGGGCAAAAGCCCTGCAGGCCTCATGTATTACAAAAGTTGCTGAGGGCATGGTGGTTCACACAAATTCATCCAGAGTAAGAAAGGCAAGAAAAGTACTGTACGAACTTTTGCTGTCAGATCATTCAAAAGACTGCTTGAGCTGCAAAAGAAACCAAAACTGCGAGCTTCAGGAATTGGGGCGTACTCTCGGCATTGAAGAAACCCGCTTTAACGGAGCACGCTCTGCATGTTTTTCAGACAGCTCGGTTTCCATAACAAGGGATATGTCTAAATGTATCCTCTGCAGAAGATGTGTTACCATCTGCAACGAAATCCAGGGTATAGGTATTTTAAATGCTCAAAACAGAGGCTTTGATACAGTAATAGGGCCGGCTATGGACCTTCCAATCGGTACCGTTAACTGTGCTTACTGCGGCCAATGTACGGTAGTATGTCCGGTAGGGGCTCTGAAAGAAACCAATTCGATTCAGGAAGTCTGGGATGCCATCAATGATAAGAATATGCGGGTGGTTGTTCAGGTGGCCCCGGCAGTTCGAATAGCTATCGGTGAAGAATTCGGCTATGAAAGCGGAGAAAGGGTTACAGGAAAACTTGCTGCCTCACTAAGGGAGCTGGGTTTTGACGATGTGTTCGACACTAATTTTGCCGCTGACTTGACTATAATTGAGGAAGGAGCTGAACTGCTGACAAGGGTTAAAGATGCCCTCACCGGCGGCAGAGCAGTTCTCCCTATGATAACCAGCTGTAGTCCGGGTTGGATAAAATATGTTGAGCACACTTTCCCGGATGAACTGGATCATCTTTCCACCTGCAAATCGCCTCACACCATGTTGGGGGCTCTAGTAAAATCCTATTATGCAAAAAAAATCAATGTGGATCCTAAAGACATATACGTTGTATCAGTTATGCCCTGTACTGCCAAAAAGACTGAGATACGCAGAGCCGAAATGAAAAATGATGGGATTCCGAATGTTGATGCCGTGCTGACTACCAGAGAACTGGCTTCTATGATCAGAGAAGCAGGTATTAATTTCAGGGATCTTGCGGACAGCGAATTCGATAATCCCTTAGGAATGTCAACAGGTGCAGCCGATATTTTCGGGATTACAGGAGGCGTTATGGAAGCCGCTCTTAGAACGGTGTATGAAATTGTCACCGGCCGGGAACTGCCATTTGACGGTCTCCATGTAACCCCGATAGTGGGACTGGATCAGGTCAAGGAAGCATCCATACTGATTGAGAACCCACTGGAAAAATACAGTTTCCTTGATGGCGTTGAAATAAGGGTGGCCGTAACCAGTGGATTAAAGGGGGCTAACCGGCTTATGGAAGAAATAGCAGCCGGCAAATCTCCCTATCATTTTATTGAGGTTATGGGTTGTCCCGGAGGTTGCATAACAGGAGGCGGCCAGCCCAGATCTAAAGATCCTGAGGTAAGGCTAAAAAGGCTCAGGGGACTATATAGTGAGGACGAGAGTAAAACCCTGAGAAAATCTCATGAAAACCCCTACATAAAAAGTCTATATGACGAATTCCTGGGAGAACCAAACAGTCACACGGCGCATGAACTTTTGCATACGCATTATGTTAAGCGGGGTATATTTAATGAATTCAGTAATGAGAGGTTTGTAGCAAAAGAGACTGACTTACAAACACTTCCCAGGACCTCCAGCAAGGTATCTGATTTCTTAGAAACCGCCCATACTAAAGAAAGGGATGAAACAGAATCTATTCGAGTACTTGCATTGGAAGCCGAAAACACAAGACTTAAAGACGAACTGAGCGATGCTTTGGAAACAGTTGAATTATTCAAAAAAGTATTATCGGATTATGCTGAAAAACACAAATAGTATTGTTTATGTTTAAAGTTTTACAAGGGATTACCTCAGAATTCCCACGTGAGTACCCGCACCACTATAAATAGTTTTAGCAGGGAGGAACGAGGAGGAACCGTTGCCGATGTCATGCGTGAAGGGAGCATGGATTGCGGAGCGTCGCGAATAATTTCCGGACTAAATTCCTGAGCGGCACGCATGACTTTGGCTAAAGGTTCCACATAGTGTATTCATAGCAATGATATATTGTATGTTCTGAGGTATCTCATTTTATTTATTTTATTATGAATCAGTAAGTATATTGACTATTAATAGTTTTTAGTTCCTTTTAAGGATATATTTTTATTGTGTGTAATAAACTTCTTATAACTTGTCACCTGATTCTGGCATGGCGAATAAAATAAACTAGGACAAACATTTGATGTAATAAGATGTCAGAATACGAAAAGAAAGATCATTTCGATCGTGACCGTGACCGTGATTACGATTGTGTAAGGTGCCCTGATCCCGGACATCCGCTTCCAAAACCAATATTATTTGAATGTGGTAACGGCGGTGGATTCACTTTTGCCGCTAACTGCAGCAACAGTACCGAAGATAACGCATGTTGCATCTGCACACCTAAAACTGTTGCAAATGTAACACTGGATACATCCTGCCTGTGCAAACCAAAGATTAAAGTGGAATTCTCCAGTATTATTCATTTCATACCGGATAATAGTGGTAAAGTACAGCTGGAATTCGATCTGGTCAGATGCTGCAAAGATTTCCCTGAATGCGTTGTTGGTACTTGGAACTATCAAATCGAAGAGAATGATACATTCGCAAAATCCTTCTGTTTCGATTATTGCGATTGCAACACTTGTTCCGGCTGTTGCACCTATATCGTAAAGTGCAGACCAGTTTTTGTAAAAGACGCTGCTATCTGTGTTACCAACTGTCAAATTGCTGTATTCGCTCAGGGCCATTAGTGCAAAGTCAAAATAAAGACATGAGGATATCTATCTTCATGTCTTTGTCCCATTCCAGTCCGGGTCTTTTTGATAGCATTTATTTTGTTTATGCATAAAATACTAAATATAGATCCCTTAATTAACAGAGGTGCCTGTAAATGAAAGCGACCCGGACCAATTTTGATGATATGTGGGAACAATATTTTGATAATTATCAAGGCTGGCTTTATGTGGCGGATTGTTTATTCCCATCCCGGCAACTTCAAAAACCGGTGGAAAATACTACAGTCAAGGAAGAATGTAATATTTCTTATACATTATCAGATTCTGAGGATAATCAATCGGATAAATTGTATCCGGTTGATAAAGATGACTACTATTTAAGTGATATCCAATCAGAAACCTATTCAGATAATGATGAAACTAAAAATACTGATGAAATAAAAAATAAAATCCATGATAAGGAAAAGTCAAACTATGGTCTGATTGAAGAAACTAAAGGAGATGTAAACTTAGTTAAAAAAGTAAAAGATTACAGACCTGAAATAATTGTCGGTTACAGCAAATTATCCAAACAACCGGATGATATTATTTTTGAATGTGACACAGGTTCAGGGTTTGCCTTCGTAACTCAAAAAGAAGACACATTAATATATACTCCCCCAAGAAACTGTGTTTCTAAAACACTTGCAACCATATCAATTGATACCACTAATCTTAAAAAACCAAAAACAAAGGTACTTTTCTCGTGTAATATATGTTTTATACCCAGAACTGACAAGGGAACATCTCAGCTGGAATTCATACTGTCCCGTTCATGTAATAATAGTGCTGAAAGTCCCATTGGCAACTGGATATATGACTTGGTTGACAAGAGTGAACGTATATCTCAAACATTTAAGTTCAACTACTGCAGCTGCAGTTCCTTTCCCGGCATTTATAATTATTATATAAGGGTTATACCGGTTTATATCAGAAATTGTTCAGTTCTGATAACAAACTGCCATATAGATGCTTTCGCCCAATCGAAATAGGAGGTAACTTCTACATATTATAAATCCCTATCCCATAATTTTTCGGGATATAATCCATCTCTTTTAAGTTTTGCTATAGCTTTAACAACTCTTTCCTTGTCTTCTTTATATGTTATACCATACCATTTGTCCGGGGTTCTTAATACCTTTACTCTCCCTTTACCCTCTTTGAGTATATTCCCGACAGCTTCAGGAAGGAAGAATTCTGCTTTTAAGGGATTAGCCTCAAGTTTTTCAGACAAAAATTTCTCAAATCTGCTTTCCAGCTCTCCTAAGAAGCTGTGTGTGAATCCCCACATATTCATGGAGACAATACTGCCCTTAGGGATTGAAATCCATGTTTTTTCGCCATCTTCGGTATATTCAGCTCCTTCACCGGCTTTTCTGATATGGACTCTTTCTTCAATACCTGTAAGAAAATCTTCTTGATCCAAAGTGCATACGCCTCTGGATACATAGCCGTTCTCAGTTAGGGTGTTTTCAATAATATAACCCACCATGGCATAGTTGTATTTTTCATCGTCCACCGCTTTTTCAAGGAAATTATAGATAACCGAAAAAGCGCATCTGCCGTAATAATCATCTGCATTTATTACTGCAAAAGGACCTTCCACCTTGCCTAAACAGGACAACACCGCATGTCCGGTACCCCAGGGTTTAATCCTGCCGGTGGGTACAGTATACCCTTCAGGTATATTATTAAGATCCTGGTATACATATTCAACCTCAACAAATGATGAGACCCGGTCCCCGATATTTTCTCTGAAAACTGCCTCATTTTCTTTCTTAATAATGAAATAAATCTTTTTAAACCCGGCTTTTACTGCATCAAATATTGAAAAATCTATTATCATATGGCCTTTGTCGTCAATTGGTTCTATCTGCTTTAACCCACCAAACCTACTGCCCATCCCGGCTGCCATAATAACTAAAACTGGTTTATTCATTTAAACCTCCATATACCTTATAAAATCACAATATTTTTTTCTTATTATTATACAATGTATTATAACATACATAACTGCAAAAGCAGGAAATGCGGCAATACAGATACATTATTGATTTGATATTGGCTATTGCAAGATAAAGTAAGACTGCTCAGTTATTATATGCATTTTAAACATAGCCCAATTTTATACATATAAATTTCTCTCTCGATTATAGAAATTATGCTGTTCTATTTTTTATCCTGGTGCGACTGATGGCCTTCTCAATCTCAACTGCCGGTATTATCAGCAAGGCTATCCCGATTGCTTCTATAAAATTAACTAGTGAGAGAGCTGCAAGTTTAAAAACAGTATTTAGACCCGGTACATAAATGACTGTCATTGTAAGAATGAATGATAATATCATAGCTAACAGTAAATATTTATTATGCGATTTAATAGCAAATAAAGAATTAATGCTTGATCTTAAGTTTAATGAGTGAAAAATCTCACATAGTGATAAGGTAAGAAACGCCATAGTCATTGCGGTAATCTGCCTGAGACCATGGGTTGTATAGTTTCGGGAATATCCAATTAAAAAGGAAATCAAGGTCAGGGCGGCTATTATCACACCCTGATATATAATTCTGAATCCAAGGTTATTAGCAAATATGCCTTCCTTTGGATCACGGGGAGGTTTTTTCATAATATCACTTTCAGCATCTTCCATACCCAGACCTATTGCAGGGAAGGTATCAGTAATCAGGTTAATCCAAAGAATATGGATAGGAGAAAACAGTCTGAGATTCATTAATGTTGCTGCAAATATTGCTACCACTTCACTCAGGTTGGAACTTAAAAGAAACTGTATAGATTTGCGGATATTCTCATATATTCTACGTCCTTCTTCCACTGCGTAGACAATTGTAGCGAAGTTGTCATCAGCCAGAACCATATCCGAGACACTCTTGCTGACATCAGTTCCTGTAATTCCCATACCGACGCCTATATCGGCAGACTTTAAAGCGGGTGCATCGTTTACTCCGTCCCCAGTCATAGCAGTAATTTTGCCATGTTTTTTCCATGTGTTTACTATTCTAACTTTGTGCTCAGGCTGAACACGAGCATACACAGAATAACTCACTA
This sequence comes from Clostridiaceae bacterium, assembly GCA_012839205.1. GTDB lineage: Bacteria > Bacillota > Clostridia > DSM-8532 > DSM-8532 > DTU059. Next base: position 16,045 of record DUNT01000067.1, on the reverse strand, counting down.
TATCGGCTTCAAGATCCTCGTCTGACATCTTGGAAAGTTCTGCACCTGTTATAGCCTGATTTTCATCGGTTATGATTCCCAGCTCTTTTGCGATTGCAACAGCCGTATCCTTGTGATCTCCGGTTATCATAACAGGTCTTATTCCTGCAGACTTGCATTCTTCTATTGCCGCTTTCGCTTCAGGCCGAACAGGATCAATCATTCCCGTCAGACCAATAAAAATCAGTTCTTTTTCAAGATTCTCCGGTGACGTATCCTTCGGGGGATTCTCCCAATATCTCATGGCCGCCCCCAGAACCCGCAGAGCCTTTTTAGCCATTGCTTTATTCTGATCTAATATATTATTCCTGATTTCATCTGCTAAAGGAATGTCCCCCTGCTGGGTAAGAATATGTTTACACCTTCTTAACAGCTCATCAGGCGCTCCTTTAGTATATTGTATAAATCCTTTTTCGGTCCTGTGAACAGTAGACATCATTTTTCTGTCAGAGTCGAATGGTGCCTCTGATACACGGGGTAATCTTTTTTCTAACTCGTTTTTATCCTTGCCGGCATCAAGAGCGAATCTTACCAATGCTGTTTCAGTAGGCTCTCCTACAATGGTATTATCGTTTTCAGAAATTGAAGCGTCGTTGCACAGTGCCATGGATATCGCAAGCTGTTCCTCATCCCCATAAATATCCATCACCGTCATTTTGTTTTGAGTTAATGTTCCTGTTTTATCAGAACAGATAATCTGAGTGCATCCCAGTGTTTCCACCGCCGTAAGCCTTCTGATTATAGCATTTCGTTTTGACATTTTTGTAACGCCGATAGACAGAACCACTGTAACAACAGCTGCAAGACCTTCCGGAATAGCTGCCACAGCTATGCTTATAGCCAGCATAAACACTTCCAGAACATGTCCGCCGCTAAATCCTCCATTTTTAAGCACACCGTAGATGAATATTAAAATGCTTATCCCTAAAACACCGACACTTAATACTTTACTTAATGAGGCAAGTTTTTTCTGAAGAGGAGTTTTTTCATTTTCGGAACGGGCTATGATTCCCGCAATTTTGCCCATTTCAGTAGACATCCCCGTACCCACTACCACACATTCACCCCGTCCATATACGGTATTCGTGCCCATATAGACCATATTAGCCCTGTCTCCTAAGGGTATGTCTTGATTTTTTTTCGATGTCAAGACCTTGCTTGTTTTTTCAGCAGGCACAGATTCGCCGGTAAGCGAGGCCTCCTCCACCTTCAGACTGGATTCATGGATAATACGCATATCCGCCGGGATAGCATCCCCTGCTTCCAAAATAACGATATCACCGGGGACTATGTCTTCCGACTTAATCTGCAAAACCTGGCCGTTTCTTCTTACTTTCGAATAGGGTGATGACATTTGTTGAAGAGCTTCAATAGCCTTTTCAGCCTTACCCTCCTGGATTACTCCCAATACAGAATTAAGAATAACTACGGACAAAATAATAATCATATCAGCAATTTCGCCCACAGCTCCGGATATAACAGCTGCTGAAATAAGGACAATTACCATGGGATCTGCCAACTGACCAATCAAACGGGCTATAAGAGATTTTTTCTTTCCTGCAGCCAGTTTATTTTTACCATACTGATTCAATCTTGCTGAAGCCTGTGATGCATCAAGGCCATCAAGAGAGGTCTTTTGCTGTTCCAGCACGGTATCGATGCTGTTAAAATAATACTGCATATAGGCAAAGTCCCCTTTCTGAATACAAATAGCCAAATCGACATCATTTAACTGATATAATACCTTGCCATAATATAAAAAAGCATTCATTTCAAAGTATAAACCACTTTTCTGATTGCTTATTCTACATTGTTAAATTCCTGCGGAAAGCTTAACGATTATTAAATTGATAAGATTTTTAAACATAATTATATGGGTATATATATCCCTGACAAGATTTTCGAAACAGACAAAAAAAGACAGTATGTTGCATTGTGTAAAGATAATGGAATATAGAATCAATTTAAAAAGGACCGGTCTTTACGCCTAAGAGACCTGTAAAAAAATAACCTTGAGACACTATTTCCTTTTATGGGAATTGTAAAAAGGCTATCCATTCAATAATCTTTGCATAGCTACCTTAGCATAATCGGTAAATGTTTGATTTATAAGGGCATAGCCCCTTTCATTTGGATGTATGCCGTCTTCACAGAGATAATTATAATAATCACGCTTTAACAGGAAAGGCAGGCGCACGTCGATAAAACTACATGAAAGACTTTGGGCAAGGTTAACAATTGCCATGCTATAGGATTCATGATGACGATAAATCAGCTCTTTATCTCCCAACCATTTTAATATTGCGGTAGAATCAAGACCTCGGGATATCCAGTTAAAGTACCTGCCTGAATGAATAGGAGGAAGATTTACCAATATTGGTTTTATACCATGTTGCCGGAGAGCCTGCACCATATCAGTAATACATTCTTTAAAGACAGAAAGAGGTGTATTTGGTGTGTGTTCCTTATCGGGTGCTGCAGCCACTTCAGCCCAATTAAAATCACAGTCATTTCCCCCGAATTCTATAATTGCAGCCTCAGCGTCTATTCCTTTTTCCAAAGCCTTTAACATAAGTTTTTTTGCCTTAGGTGCTGTCATGCCGAACTTTGAGTTGTTTTTGACATCCACCCCCAACCCGGTGATCTTTTTCATTAAATGACTATTCTCAAGACGTCTGTATTTTTTTCGGATTTCATCATAAATGACACCTTTTAATACTGAATCTCCCCATATCTCAACTCGTTTTATAATATTTATCATAATATACGCTCCATATGTTATAACTTGGTTTATTACTTCTTCTAGTTTTCATAACTATATTATATTATCACTAATGCGATGTCAATAGTTTTTGTTACTATATTGAATAGTTTTCCCCTTTATAATATAATTACTGTAACAATTATTTTGATTTTGGGAGAATAATTATGTCATCGATTAAAGATAAACTTATCGACTGGGTAACTGAAATGGAAAACTATCGTATGCCAAATTGGAATGACCTCCCTGATATTGATCTTTATATGGATCAGGTTATTACCTACTTAGAAAAACAACTTGCTGTTTTTTCCAAGAATGAAGATGAAAAACTTATTACACCTGCCATGATTAATAATTACGTAAAAAATGAAATAATTCCCCGGCCTCTCAATAAAAAATACACCCGAGAGCATATGGCACATTTAATATCTGTTCTAAATCTAAAAAATATTCTTTCACTTATGGATATAAACAGACTTATTTCCCATGAAGAATTAGATAAACCTATAAATGAATTATTCGACCAGCTTAATTCGATTCAGAATGAGGCTTTTAAGGATACAGCTCTCCGGGTAAGAGATTCACTTGAAAAACTTGATAGCGATATTGCTGATAAAGATAATGAAGAGCGGTTGAGTCTTCTTGCGCTGAAATTCTCTTTGGAAGCCAATGCAAACCGTATTGCCGCAAAAAAAATACTGGACGAAATAATGGCCTATAAAGCGCAGCAACTCCAGGAAGACGAATTAAAAGCAAACGGCAAAGATAAAGGTAAAGAAAAAAATAAGGAGAAAGACAGAAGCAAAGCCTAGATAATAATTCTGAATCCGGTTATTATATGGGTACCTTATCTTGGCAGAATAATTTTAAAACTGTTCTGTTTTCCAAGGTTAATAAATTTAACCGTTCCAATACCCTCAAAGGATTTTCGTATTCTTTCCATACCTATTCCAGACTTAATAAACCGCCTTCTCTCATCAATTGTAATAAGTCTCTGGTATAGCCATGCATTACGCCTTTCAGGCTGGCATTCTCTTATATTTAAGCAAACCTTTCTGCTCTGTGTTAATGACCCGGGATTTATAATTTCGATTGCCTTACTGGTAATGTTAATCAATACACCTCGGGATAAATCCATATAATCTCTATGTACTAAAGCATTTGCCAACGCCTCTTCAAATGCAGCAAAAGGATAGCTATCATCGTTAATTATTGTTTTTACCTTGCTTATAGCCTGATCCATCATGCTCAGAATATTGCCTGATATGATGTCGATTTTATCTTCGTTAATGATTTTTAAATAGCACTGGGGAAGATAGAATTGAGGGTTTTTACCGAAGAGCAGCAGTCCTCCGATAGTTGGACAATACTCTCCTTCGTTCTTTTGGCCAATAAAACCAAAAGCCTCTAATAAAAGTGTCTGGGATTGATCTGTATACACATTAATACTCTTGAAAAATAAATTGACTCTATCCATCTCCAGATCTTCCAATGTGGCTTGTTTTACAATTACGGTTTCAAGAGTCATAAGCCCGTTTTCCTGCATCATAGAGGCTAATTCAGCACGTCTGGCAAAATCGGTAGTAGAGCCTCTTCGTACATAGAAGGCTCCTGTTTGGAGCATTTGATGGGGTGCATGTTTGCTTTTAAAAATTGTAAGAACAGCTACAGTCTTATTCTTGATTTTAACCAAATCCAGGCTTACAGGCACCGGTGGATCTGTTCTGTGATAAATAATCTGCTGTATTCGTTCTTCAAGAGAGTTCCCGGCGTCAATACCAATAATCCGTTTAGTCTTGTCCTCAACGCCAAATATAATATAGCCTCTTCCGCCACGAGAATTGGCTATAGCCGTCACATCCTTTACAAGCTCTTTTTTCTCTCCCTCAGTTGTGAGCTTAAGTTGAGCTTTAAAGTCCATTTTCTCATTCTCTTCTCTAGACAACAGCTGCTTAAGTCTTTGAATATCCACCTGTTATGAGACTCCTCCTGCGTTTTTATTCCAGATCCAGTATAAAGGACAGGAAAACTTTATTCTGGTTATAATTCATTTAACATATCAAGTTTTTTGTAGTTCTTATCAAGATGATGACTGATATACCTGAAGGAAATATCCGAGAAAATATTCAATAATTCATCTGACAACTCAAAATTATAGACTCTGCCCTTTTGAGCGCATAAAACATACATTATCCCTTTTGCTGTCCCTATATCCACCATTACAGCTTCTGTATCTTGTTCTGAACAGTTTTCGCAGATAAAACCATTGTGTTTAAAACTGAAAAAAATCTGTTCAATATCACTGGTATTGCATGATGCACAGCTACAGACATGAGGTGGGTAACCTGTTATTTGCATTAATTTCAGAGCAAAGGCGGAAGATACCAATAGGGGCGTCCGGCCTTTTTGAAGGGCCAGAAGGCCATGAACCAAGAGATTTAATATTTCTCCTGATGATATGCTATCCTGTGCCGCATCTCCTGCCATATCAAGCATATGAGCAGCATGAGTAAAGCGGGTCAAATCGGTTGCAATATTGTAAAAATTCATCAAAACATCGCAACTGTTCATGATATAGCTTGTTCGTCCCTTAAAAATCACATATTCCCCATAAGTCAGAACTTGCGTCCCGTAGGATGAACGACCGCTTTTTTTGGCGTTTCTTGCCAGAACACTTATTTTGCCGTGATTTTCGGTAATAAGGGTAAGCATTTTATGGCTGTCATTATAGGACACTTCTTTTATCACAAGACCCTTTATCTTAATTATGCTCATTTTTAAATTGCCCTGCTACTCCTTCTTGTACCCAAGTTCATTCAACATAAAATCACTGTTACGCCAATCATCTTTGACCTTGACCCAAAGCTGTAAAAATACTTTGGAGCCAAATAGCCTCTCCATATCCTGTCTGGCAAGGGTTCCTACCCGCTTTAGTATTCTTCCTTCCCTGCCAATCACTATCCCTTTGTGAGATTCTCTTTCACAGTATATATTGGCATCAATTTCTATTATTCCCTTGTCATCCCTCTCTTTGAATCTTATAACCTCTACTCCTATACCGTGGGGCACCTCATCACTTAACAGATTCAACAGCTTTTCCCTTATTAATTCCTGGGCAAGAACCTTTTCCTGCTGATCTGTCAGCATATCTTCCGGATAATACATTTCACCCTCGGGCAGCACCTTTTGAATAGTATTTAATATCAGGTCCTTAGTGCTTGAATCCAATGCACTAATAGGAATTATCTCCTCAAAATCATATGCGTCACTGTATTGTGCAATAAGTGAAAGAATCGAGGTCTTTTCCACCATATCAATTTTATTAATCAGCAGAATTGCGGGCACTCCGGCTTTTTTTAGCTCTCCAATTATCCTGGAATCCCCCGGTCCTATTTTTGTATCACGGGCATCAACCATAAACAGAATCAGGTCAACCCCGTCAAATGTACCAAAAGCCTCCTGTACCATGTATTCACCAAGTTTGTTTTTCGGCTTGTGTATACCTGGGGTATCAACGAAAACCATTTGATATTCTTCCGAGGTCAGAATGGTTCGGATAGTATGTCGGGTGGTTTGGGGCTTATCAGAAATTATAGCTATTTTCTCACCTGTCAGAAGATTCAGTAAAGTAGACTTTCCCACATTTGGTCTCCCTATAATTGTTATAAAACCAGATTTAAATGCCATACTCTATTTAACATCCTCCATATCGCTTTGTTTAAATGAATGAGGTAAAAGTTCTTCAAAAGAGAAAACCTTGTATTCCCCATTTCGATTACTTAAAAATAAAGGCATATCCGATGAACAAAACTCGCTTAAAACCTGACGACAAATGCCGCAAGGCATGGTGGGCAGATTACTGTCACTGGAAACTGCAATAGCCAGAATGTTTTTTGCACCGTCAGATATAGCCTTTACAATTGCAGTTCTCTCAGCACAAATAGCTGCACCGTAAGAGGCATTTTCCACATTGCAGCCGGTATAGATTTTTCCATTGTCTGCAAACAAGGCAGCTCCCACACGGAAATTGGAATAAGGCGCATAAGCATTCTCCCTGACTTTTACCGCCAGGCTAACTAACTCTCCGGAGTCTGGAGTATTCTTAATAGTTGTGTTTTCGGATTCTGACATTTTGCACCCCCATAATATAAAACTAGTTTCATTGTACCACTTTGTTAGTCTTTGGAAAAGCATTCTTATAACAGGGTTGCTTTACCTCCTGTTACTGAAAATTAATCTTCAAAGTTTTTTGTCACAATCTTGTGGTATTATACATATTGTTAGCTTTTATTTTAAGAATATTTAACCATAAATAGTCTGTCAATCAATAGTATGAGGACTATAACCTGATTAATTACTATGATTATGTGGTATCTTATATTAATATGCATTTTGGAGGTAGAAGATGAGAAAGCCGCTTTTTATTTCGCTAAAAACAAAGATTATTCTGCTTAGTGTTTTATTAGTTACATTCTGTACAGTATTAGTCGGAGGATACGTCATTATACAGCTGCCATCCATCACAATAAATTCTGTTGGCGGAGATTATATTACAATCCTAAAATCTATATCCAAAACTATAGATATAGAGAAATTTGAAAGTATAAAAAGCAGTGATATAAACAGTGAATATTACATAGAAATAAATCGTGAATTTTCAAAAATGAAGGATACGCTTGGATTTGAACATTTATATTTACTCAAAAAGAATGCCAATGGTGAATTTTTTCAGTTTACAGGGCTTGTGGACGGAGTTGATGCCGTTTCCGGCGCAACGGCTGAAACTGACGTCGTTTCAGGTCCAACAGGTATAATAGACAGCATTTCCGGAGCTACTTCAATTGCACAAACCAGCATAAATGTTTCCGATGCAATGCGTGAGAGCTTTAACGGCAAAGAAAAATTTGAATTGCAGGACAATGAACAATGGGGAAAGCTCCTTTCCATCTACATTCCACTTAAGAACTCTTCCGGTAACACTATAGGAGTCCTTCTGGCAAATTTAGATGGAAATGCAATATATGAAAGTTTTTATAATGTAAGAACCAGAATATTAACCATTGGTCTTTCAGTTTTAGCAATAGGAATTATAGCTTCAATACTCTTTTCAAATCTGTTGGTGAAGTCCATAAAGGAATTCCAGGACCGTATGAAAAAGGTTCAGACCGGAGATTTGACCCAGAGTATTGACTCCAGAAGAAATGATGAAATGGGAATATTGGCTGATAACTTTAATAATCTGATTAATACCTTATCAAAAATTATCGGAGTAATCAGGAATAAATCCGATGATTTGAATGAGTTTGCCAGTCATCTTGCTACTATATCCGAAAACATTGCATTTTCTTCTGAGGAATCAACACATGCGATATCAGAGATTGCTACCGGAGCACAACACCAGGCCAGTGAACTTTTATTTATACATAACAAACTGAGTGAATTTAACAATATAGTTCAACAAATATATAGCTCTTTAGAAGCAACAAAAAACAGTATAGAGTTAACCGGCAGCCTATCCAACGAAGGAAATATTCAGCTAAAAGGATTAAATCAATCCATAAAAAGCTCCAGCGAGTCCTTCGAAATTGTTGCTGATGAAATCAACAGACTTAGTGAGAGTGCCCAGCAAATTGACGAGATTAATAAGGTTATTCAGAACATCGCAAGTCAAACTAATCTGTTAGCCTTGAATGCTGCCATAGAGGCTTCCCGTGCAGGAGAAGCCGGAAAGGGTTTCACTGTAGTTGCTGATGAAATCAGGACGCTGGCTGAACAGTCAAAAGAGTCTTCAGACAATATTCGAGCAATAGTTGATGATATTATTTCATCAATAAAAAGTGTTGTAACTACAAGCTGCGATGCCAGGGGTAAACTGGCCGAGCAGGTTAAGTTCGTAGAGAATACAAACGAAGCATTCATGAACATTATGAACTCATTAAATGATTCTATTCCAATGCTTCAGGGGACCTATGAAAGCGCAGATGAAATGATTAAAAGTAAGGATATAATAATAGAAAAGGTTGATTCTGTGACTGCCGTTGCACAGGAAACATCCTCCAGTGCTCAGGAAATATTGGAGGCCACTGAAGCTATTAGTGCGCAAACCCAGGAAGTCGCAGCATTTTCCAGAACCCTGCACGATTTATCAGATGGTTTATTAAACGAAACAAAAACGTTTACAATAAAGGAATAAAGGAGTAGAAAGTTTATATAATAATTATATAGATTTATATCAAAAAAGTTTCAAAATTTATTAAAGCCCCTTGTATTTTTTGATATAAATGTTATACTACAATTGAAATATCATTATTTCTGTCCGGATTAATACTGTTTTCTTGTTCTACCCACTCCTTAATTTTTGGATCATGGGTCACGTTCAAAAAAGGTAATAATCCAGAAAATTAAGGAGGATTTTTAAATTATGGAAGACAAAACTTTACAATGCAAGGACTGTGGTGCTGAGTTTATCTTCACAGCAGGTGAGCAAGAGTTCTACAAGGAAAAAGGTTTTGAGAATGAACCACAGAGATGTCCTGAATGCAGAAGGGCCAGAAAGTTAGCGAGAAGTCAAAACAGAGGTCCAAGATACTAATCAAAATTAAGGAGAGCCTAGGCTCTCCTTAATTATGCTTTTTCTCCGCAATTGATTTTAGTACCCCTTGTTAGGAAGTGAGAGATGGGATGTTTGCTCGTATTATTTTTATACAATTTCTTACTTCCAACCTCGCACCTCTCATCTCCCAATTGATGGGTTCACTTCAGCGGCGCATTTGACTCACTCTACAGGCACCTTTAATGTTAACTCAAAGATCCTTCGACTCCGCTTCGCTGCGCTCATGATGACAGGTGGGACAGCACTGCGCTGCGCTCAGAATGACAGTGAGGGTACTGTGCCATCCTCAGGCCATCATATCATTTTTCATGCGTCTGCGGCATTGATAATAAAGAGTTTCTCTCCGTCACTGTCGACTATGGCGGTATCACCCTCAGATATTATGCCTTTTATTATTTGCCTGCCCAGCTCAGTTTCTATTTGCTTTTGAATAAATCGCTTTACAGGCCTTGCACCATACTCAGGATTCCAGCCTGAGATAACTATATAATCCAATGCGGCTTCGGTTAATTCTATCTTTATACCCTTTTCTGCCAGCCTGTTTGACAGTGTTTTAATAACCAGCTTTACTATCCGCCTTATCTCATCCTGGGTAAGAGGCTTAAACAGTACAATATCGTCAATACGATTCAGAAACTCCGGTCTGAAACTATATCTCAGCTCACTCATAACTTTTTCGCGGGTGACATCATCCAGCTCTCCTTCATCACCGGTATTTTCCAGAAGAACATGGCTTCCAATATTGGAAGTCATAATAATTACCGTATTTTTAAAGTTGACAACTCTGCCCTGACTGTCGGTAAGCCTTCCGTCATCCAATATCTGTAATAGCATATTAAACACGTCCGGATGCGCTTTCTCCATTTCATCAAACAATATAACACTATAGGGCTTTCTTCTGACAGCTTCTGTAAGCTGGCCGCCTTCTTCATAACCGATATATCCGGGAGGTGCACCGATAAGTCTGGCAACTGCGTGTTTTTCCATATACTCGCTCATATCAATACGCACCATATTGTCTTCGGTATCGAACAAGGCTTCCGATAATGCTTTTGCCAGCTCTGTCTTTCCTACACCTGTGGGCCCTAAAAAGATAAAGGAACCTATAGGACGTTTATCATCTTTCAAACCTGCTCTGGCCCGAAGTACTGCTTCTGACACAGCCGTAACAGCTTCGTTTTGTCCGATAACCCTTTGATGAAGAATATCCTCCAAATTTAATAGTTTTTCTTTTTCTTCTTCCATCAACTTTGTAACAGGTATACCTGTCCATTTTGAAATAATTTCGGCTATTTCTTCTTCGGTAACTTCTTCCTTGAGCATACGTCCTGATAGTGCAGACTGACTCTTCTTCTCCTCCATGAGGGTATTCTCGAGTTCGGGAAGTTTACCATACTTTAGTTTGGCAAGACTCTCCAAATCATAGTTTCTTTCAGCTTCTTCTATCTGGAGTTTGATTTCCTCTATTTCTTCCTTAACTTCTTTTTCTCTCTTTATATACTCCTTTTCCAGTTCCCATTGAGCCTTCATTTCATTTCCTTTGTCCTTTAAATCGGCAATCTCGGACTCTATTGCTGCAAGACGCTCCTTTGATGCTTTATCTTTTTCTTTTTTCAGTGCCTGCTGCTCTATTTCAAGTTGCATTATACGGCGCATTATTTCATCCAGTTCAGCAGGCATACTGTCAATTTCAGTTCTAAGCATTGCAGCTGCTTCGTCCATAAGATCTATAGCTTTATCAGGAAGAAATCTGTCGGAAATATAGCGATTTGAAAGGGTTACACTGGCAACAATTGCTCCGTCAGTAATTCTCACTCCATGATGTATTTCAAAACGTTCCTTTAATCCCCTTAATATTGATATAGTATCCTCCAAGGTGGGCTGATCAACCAATACTGTCTGGAATCTTCTTTCCAGAGCTGCATCCTTTTCGATATGTTCCCTGTATTCATCAAGGGTGGTAGCTCCTATACAATGCAGCTCTCCTCTGGCCAGCATGGGCTTTAAAATGTTTCCGGCATCCATTGCACCATCGGCTTTTCCCGCTCCGACAATATTATGCAGCTCATCAATAAACAGAATAATCTGTCCATCTGAGGCTTCTACTTCTTTAAGTACGGCTTTCAGCCTTTCTTCAAATTCTCCCCTGAATTTTGCCCCCGCTATTAAGGCCCCCATATCAAGAGAAAAGATGGTTTTGTTCTTCAGATTATCTGGAACATCACCTTTGAGAATACGTTGTGCCAACGCCTCCACTATAGCTGTTTTCCCAACTCCCGGCTCACCTATCAGCACAGGATTGTTTTTTGTTCTTCGGGATAATATTCTGATAACCCGGCGAATCTCCGCATCTCTGCCAATCACAGGATCCAGCTTGCCTTTTCTAGCAAGTTCCACCAAATCGCATCCGAATTTCTCAAGAGCCATAAAATTCATCTCGGGATTCTGATTTGTAACCCTCTGATTGCCTCTTATTTTAGACATAGCCTCAAGGAAGGTGTCTTCGGTTACTCCATAGTTCTTAAGTAAGTTCGCAGTAAAACCGCCGCCTTCAGCGATAAGTGCCAGGAACAGATGTTCAACACTTACATATTCGTCTTTGAGCTTTTTAGCCTTATCTTCGGCAGACAGCAGAATCTGGTTATACCTCCTTGTGGCATAAACATTTGAGGCTCCGCTCCCATATACCCTGGGTAATCCTTCAAGCTCCTTTTTGAGCTCTGTTTCAATATCTGCCGGGTTAATGCCCAATACCCATAAAAGTCTTGAAATTAAACCGTCCTCCTGCTCTACAAGAGCCAGAGCCAGATGCTCACCATCCACCTGCTGCTGATTTAATCTTATGGCCCATTGCTGTGATGAAACTACAGCTTCCTGGGCTTTTTCTGTATATTTCTCCAAATTCATATTATCATCACCTCTTAAGCATGTCACAGTCCAATTTCTTCTGTTGGCTATTCATCCAATTCCTTTAATTCTCTATATAGTTCCAGTTGTTTTTGGCTTAAATACTCGGGGTTGTTAATATTCACTTGTATATATAAATCTCCCCTGCCGCCAATTGAGTTATAATAGCCTTTACCGGGTATTCGTATGTTGCCTCCGGTTCGTATTCCCTTAGGAATGTTTACAATTATTTTGGATTCAGGTGTCCTGACTTTTACTTCACCGCCTAATGCCGCCACCCATGGTTTGACTTCAATTTTCTGTATAATGTCATACCCTTTTAATTTATACTCATCTTCTTTAAATCGAACTATTAGCATTAAATCTCCGTTTAGGCCACCATTTATACCCTTTCCTCCCTGACCCGCCAGACGAATTTTACCACCGGGCTGAATTCCTTTAGGAATCTTTACAGACAGAGTTTTCCTGCCATTGGGGCCTTCAATCCCTATACGCTTCTCTGCTCCCATTAAACCATCTATAACAGAAATCTTTATCTCTGCCTCCTTATCTTCACCTCTTAGACTTTGCTGATAGTTTCCGGAGGAAGCTGTTGTGAAACCTCTTTTTGTAAATCCGTTTCGTCCTCCTGAAGAGAATAAATCCTCAATATTTATGGCCCCGTCACCAAAGAACATATCAAAAAAGTCGCTGAATCCACCTGTTCCGGAGGTTCTATATTTATAATGCATATTGTTAAAACCAAAATGAGACGGATCAAAATCAAAACCGTTGGCAAAATTAAATTCACTACCCAATTGATCATATTTTTTGCGTTTTTCTTCGTTGCCTAATACTTCATAAGCCTCACTTATTTCCTTAAACTTTTCCTCGGCTTTTTTATTTCCGGGGTTAGCATCGGGATGGTATTTTTTAGCCAGCTTACGATAAGCCTTCTTTATTTGGTCCTGGGTAGCATCTTTTCCAACTCCTAATATCTCATAGTAGTCGCGGTATTTCATCAGCACGCCTCCTAACCCACTTTGACTTTCTTTGACCTTTATAATTATTATATCCATTTCTTTTGTAAAATTCAATACACAATTTGATTTATTGTAATAATAAGGGTATATAATAAAGAGTACAGTTTTTAGGAGGAAATATTATGGTCCGGAAAGAGATTGTTGCCTTGATTCTTGCCGGGGGGCAGGGAAGCCGTCTTGGAGTACTGACGCAAAATGTCGCAAAACCTGCAATACTCTATGGCGGTAAATACAGGATTATTGACTTTACGTTAAGTAATTGTGTAAATTCGGGAATAAATACTGTCGGTGTCCTGACTCAGTATCAGCCGCTCCAGCTCAACTCACATATTGGCATAGGAAAACCCTGGGATTTAGACCGTGTTAATGGTGGAGTTACAATCCTGGCGCCATATATGAAAACCGAAAAGGGTGAGTGGTATTCCGGAACAGCCGATGCCGTTTATCAAAACATTCATTATGTGGATGAAATGTCGGCTAAATATGTTCTTATCTTATCCGGTGATCATATATATAAGATGAATTATTCAAAGATGCTTAATTTTCATAAAAAAAGCCAAGCAGATGCAACAATTTCGGTCATTAATGTTCCTCTAGAAGACGCAAGCCGTTTTGGTATTATGAATACCAACGAGGACGGCAGTATTTATGAATTTGAGGAGAAACCTGAAAAGCCAAAAAGCACATTGGCTTCTATGGGTATATATATTTTTACCTGGGATGTTTTACGTGAATATCTGATCAATGATCATCATAAAACCTTCTCTTACCATGACTTTGGAAAAAATATTATTCCTGAGATGTTAGCAGATAATAAAAAAATGATGGCATATAAATTTGAAGGATACTGGCGGGATGTCGGAACAATTCAGTCCTACTGGCAGTCAAATATGAATCTCATTGAACGAGTTCCTGAATTTAATTTATTTGACCCCAACTGGAAAATCTTCTCCCCTAATCCCGTGTACCCAGCCCATTTTATTGGTGATTCAAGCAAGATAGAAAAATCAATTATTGCCGAAGGATGTATGATATACGGGACAGTAAGAAGGTCAATTATTTTCCCCGGCGTGGTTATTAATGCAGGTACTGTGATAGAAGATTCAATTATTATGTCTGATTCGCTTATTGGATCAAATACTGAAATATACTCTACAATCATCGGTGAAACCAGTGTTATCGGGAATAATGTCAAATGCGGAATTGGAGAATTTGCTGTAAATGCTTACAACCCCAAGGTTTATGATTCAATAATAAGTGTCATAGGTTCCAATACTGTTGTCCCCAATAATACAGTTCTGGGCAAAAACGTCGTTATAGACAATTATGTAACTCCTCACGATTTCGATACCAACAATATACCTTCGGGGGGATATCTTATAAAAGGAGGAGATAAATAATGAACACTATGATGGGAGTAGTTTTAACCGGTGCGAAGAATAATCGGCTAAAGGAATTGTCTTCGGAAAGATCTATAGCCGCCGTTCCTGTAGGCGGAAAATACAGAATTATTGACTTTGTACTGTCCAACATGGTTAATTCCGGAATAATAAACATAGGTGTATTAACTCAATACAGTTATCGTTCTCTTATGGATCATCTGGGTTCGGGAAAGGAATGGGACCTTGACAGAAAAAATAAAGGACTTTTTATTTTCCCTCCTTATCTTTCAGAGGTTGGAACAGGTTGGTATAAAGGAAGTGCAGACGCCATGTACAACAATCTGTCTTTCTTCCAAAGAAGCGATGAAGAATATGTTTTAATAGGCAACGGTTATGCCATCTATAATATGGATTTCGAACCAATGCTGGAATATCATATTCAGACCGGAGCAGATATAACAATTGCCTGCCGGGATATGAGCGATATTTCTGAAGAAGATCAAAAACTTCTTGGCACAGTAGAATTGAATGACGAATGCAGGATTGTAGATTTCAAGGAAAAGTCTATAAACCCGAAAAGCTGTATAGGTTCCATGGGGGTATATATATTGAGCAGAACCTTTTTAATTGAGCTTTTACAGGACAGTGCATCCAAAGGCCTCACAGATTTTGTTTATGATATTATAGTTCGGCAAACTGATAAACTTAAAATCTATGCTTATATGTTTAATGGCTATTGGAGACCTCTGAATAACATTCAGCTTTATTACAGAACCAATATGGAGCTGTTGAATCCAAAGGTGAGGCAGGAACTTTTGATGGACAGGAGAAAAATCTATACTAAGGTTAAGGATGAGCCTCCTGCCAAGTACAATGAGGAAGCAAATGTTCATAACTCAATAATAGCAGATGGGTGTATCATTGAAGGAACAGTGGAAAACAGTATTCTCTTTCGCGGCGTTCGTGTAATGAAGGGTGTTGTTATAAAAAACAGCCTGTTACTGCAGGGTTCAACGGTGGAAAAAGACGCGCAGCTAAATTACTGTATTTTGGATAAGGGCGTTACCATAACAGAGGGTAAATCCCTCAATGGCGATGTTGAGTGGCCGTTGATAGTGGGCAAGAACGTAAAGGTATAGCAATAGAATTTAAAGTTTGGGAGGTGTTTTATCCCCGCCCATTCTATTTCGGGTATTAAGAATAATGTGAACAAAGATGTCATTCTGGGCCCCTCGTGTCATTCTGAATGGAGCGAAGCGTAATGAAGAATCTTTGGCGTTGACGTTTAAGATCCTTCGCTGACGCTCAGGATGACATAAAG
>DUNT01000066.1 GCA_012839205.1 Clostridiaceae bacterium | reverse complement strand
ATCAATCAGATTCTCCAAAATATCTTCTGACTTTAAAATTATATCTTCGTGCAGGGGAACCGTAGCCTCTCTCTTATTCTGCCTTAGTTTATCAATAGCCTTACTTTTGGTTAACAGGGCCAGGTAGCCTTTGAGATTACCACGTTTTGAATCAAATTTATCAGGGTGAAGCCATAAATGAAGGAATACATCCGAAACACATTCTTCCACATCCTCAGTGGATGCTGAGTTTTTTAAAATAGCCCCTGCAATAGTCCAAAGAAGTCTTGAATACTTATCCATTAAGAGCTCCATAGATTGACTATCCCCGGCACGTATAGCATTTATTATCTTCTTATCGTCCATAAAGGTTCATCGCCCCTTACCGCGGATTTGTAACATGTTACATCTATTAATACGTATAGAAAACAGAAATCTCTCATTCGGGATATATTTAAATTCATCTTATCTTAAAAATACATTGTAAGAAAGTGTATTAATCTTTAAGAATTTATTCGGCTTAAGAATCTTATCCTGATTGCCAGAAGATTAATTAAGGTACTCAGCCCTTGATAGGCCATCAGAATCAGATATGGATAAATAGGATAAATATATCTGGGCTTTATCTCCCAAAGAGTGTAAAAGCCGATAAATCCGATTACTGCAATTACCGGCAACAATAATTGATATGAAACCTTCTTTCTGATGGATTCCAATAACCCGATAAATATCAGACTAAACATCAAGATATTGATTACGTGCAACAGCCACCTTAACGAATCCCTGAAATAAACACTATTGTCTAATCTATCAGTTGCAATTGTAGAATATAAATGCCCCCAGGAACCTACTCCATAGTATTCAGCCTGATAGGTTCCCTCTGTCCACAGCCAAATATTCTTTTTTATATATACCTTTGCAAGATTTATTAATCCTTTTTCTTTAAGTTTTTTACTTATCAGCGTTCTGTATATCTGTCTGCTTTTTTCTTTGTCATAATTGCCTTGTTTTATATAAATATTCAATGAATATGAATCGTCCCAATAACCGATTTTTTCATCATCCATACCCATGTGAATCCACATATCAACAGGTATAGAATTTGCGCCGATCTGCGTTGATATTTTTTCTGTCTTCAATAGATAACTATCTACCATAATTATTGGCACCCTGAATAGAACCAGAGCTATCCCAAAAAATACAAGTGATTTTAACACTGAAACCTTTTTTATTAAAAAATATAACAGGATTGCCAGAAGAAATATTGCTCCCAGCGGTCTTAAAAAATTCCCCATTGTTAATAAAACTGCGATTGGAACCAGATAATACAGTCTTTTTGTTTTTACAAATCTGATTGAATACATGACGCTTCCCAGGAACAATGTTGTGGCATAGATATCATTATATACAAGATTATTAAGCATAATCATGGGAGGAAAGAAACAGGAGAATATTATTAATGCGAAATCATTCGTTTCTTTGGATGGTAATACCTCATGGTATATTCTGTATATCAACAATGAGGTAATAGTCGAAAAAGCAATATTCAGCAGCTTTGGAACAATAAGAGCCTGAGGAAAAAAACTGTAGATAACCGACAAAAACAGCGTTATGCCAATATTATTCGGGTATTGATACAAATAGCCTCTTTCCTGAAAAGCTGCAAAATTTCCATCGATAATATCAAATGCTATCCTATTAACAATATCCTGATCTGCAAATTGCCTGGCGGGAAAGTACAAGATAAACAACAATTGTATCAATACTGAAAGATAAACTATCGTGAACAAAACATGTTTTTTATTGAATTTATCAAGTCTTTTGCCTGTTATATAAATAAACACAACAAAAAATAAAAGCAAAGTGGAGCTTACAATAAGAAAAACAGTATCCTGATTTACCCATGCAGGGTTATCATAATACTTATAGCTGCAGTATTCAGCGCGACAAAACATTGAGCATATCAGTATAAACCATATAAATGAAAATAGAAAAAGCAAAGGTATAAACTCAATTATGCCATTACTCCTGCTATTATTTATATCGCTATCCAAAACAATCCTCTCAAATTATGTTCTTTATAACTAGGATTTAATTTCACCTTTTCATGCATTGCTTATTCGGAACAATATTTGTTATGGCATTTTGCCAATAAATAAAGGTATAATACTCTTATGGCTCACATACTGTATTTTTTGTAGTGGGCATATTTAAAGGAGTTTGAAATATGGGAAGAATCAGAGAAAAAATTATTCGTTTTATGTATGGCAGGTATGGCATAGATCAGCTGTATTATGCTTTACTTGTTGTTTGTTTTATATTGATGCTTGTTAATTCTTTTATAAGACTGGCTGTATTTGACATATTGATATGGGCTATTCTTGTCCTGATGGTTTACAGAGCGCTTTCACGGAACATATATAAACGGCAGATTGAGAACCAAAAGTTCTTAAAAGTATGGAATCCGATAAAATCAAAATTTTCATTACTAATTCGCAGATTAAAGGAAATCCAGACCCATCGCTATCGTAAGTGTTTGCATTGCAAAGCCATCCTTCGCCTACCCAAAAGAAAAGGAAGGCATACGGTAAACTGTCCCCGCTGCCACCGGGACTTTGATGTTCACATAGCAATTTAAGCGTGTCAAGGGGACGGTCCCCTTGACACACTTCTTCTTAAAGCGCCATTGAATTCTTGAAGGCTAGTACTATCAATACCATTAGTTTTACAAAAGTGTTCAAAGAATCTATTAGCCAATAATTCATCCTTTGTACCCATCTTGGCATTCATAACATCTCTCAGGATTTGCGCTGCTTGCTCATGTGACAAATAACGATGCAACCCTGAGCCGAATCTAATTAATTCTGGCTGATTAGGATTAAAGTAATAATTCCAGAATTTCAATTGTTTCGCTTCAAAATGATTCATTTCAAGTTTATACTCAGATTTTGTAGATACATATCCCTCGTAATATATCATTTATAAATATTTTCCCAAATATAAACAATCCTCAACAAAAAACTTGGTTTTACTCTATACTATCATGCTAAGCCAGCGAAGAGCCTTATCTATTGTTAATACAGATTTTGAAATTCTTCATTCGGCTTGCTCCATTCAAATTGACAATCAGCTTATATAATCGGCGCTTTTAAACGCTCCCCGTGTATGCATATACTTAGTACCAATTACCCTCAGGGTCTTTGTAAAAGATCCCATAGCAATACCTTATATATTGGCTTCTCTCGTTATCAAATTCAAAGCCTTTCTCCTTCAGTTTATCCATAAGCATTTTATCAAGTGCATATGCTCCTCTGTTCCTTAATTCATTTACAGCATATTTTGAAATAGTAACTTCATATCGATCCAGTCTGATTGTATAATCGTCTTTTCCCTCAAATACATCTACCGGCAGATCGAACTCCCTGGACAAGCATTCAGCTACATGTCTTACAAACTTTCCGTCCCCCATATTCTTTGCCATTAAACCTCTTAACCATCCTTGTGTGTTCATATACATTCTCCTCTCATTTATTTTAATTGGGCAGAGAATAAAAAAACTCCCTGCCTCTGCGACAGGAAGTTAATGCTTCACATTTTGTCCTTATCGCTTATGGCATTAGCACCTTACCGTATGCGGCAGGTTGCTGCAAGTTCATAGAGCCAAATCTCTCCCTTGCTCTTGATAAGCTGTATTATATTGTAAGTATATTATATCAAATCTTTATTATTTTGTACACCTGCTGTACTTCAAGCAAAAGGATTATCATACATATAGCATATTTGCATTTGATATCAGACCGATATGTATATAAATTGAGTACTGGCAAGAACGTTCTGCACCGCATTGTTATGTATATACCTTATTATGACAAAAGGTATCTTTCGTTCCCTATGTGTCCACTTTTATATCGGTCCTTAAATACATGGGGTGCAGTTTATGGCAATAAAACTATCCCTTTAAGGACAAAATATCAACGAAGAAAAGTGTTGTCAAAAGAACCGTCCCCTTGACACACTTATAGTACCATTACTAACGTACCTGCCGTAATCAACAATGAGCCAATCAAAGACTTTGCCGTAAATTCCTCTTGTAAGAAAACAAATGCAAGAATAAGTGTTATTACAACACTCATTTTATCAATGGGTACAACCTTCGATACTTCTCCTATCTGCAAAGCTCTGTAATAACACAGCCATGATGCACCTGTCGCAAACCCGGATAAAATTAAGAATATCCAACTCTTCTTGCTGATTTCAGATATTCCACTCTGTGCTTGAGTCAGAAAAACCATTAGCCACGCCATTACTAAAACTACTGCTGTCCTTATCGCTGTCGCAAGATTTGAGTTTACACCTTCTATCCCAACTTTAGCCAGTATAGAGGTAAGAGCTGCAAATACTGCTGCCAGTATAGCAAATACAATCCACATACAATACTACCTCCGTAAATAATTTGTTCAAATGTAAACCGAGGGTGCCGGCTATATTTCCATGCTCTCGACAATGGACCTGCCCAGTGACCATTTTTCCGTGTCTGTTCGTATCCACTTTCCCGTGTATGCTGTAATTCTACATTATTCTGTCCAGCCATACTGCCCTTTAAACTCTACAAATCTGACCAGTCCCACTGTTTTTGCGTGTATATCACCGTCATCTGATTTCGTAATAAGTTTTAGCTCCTGCAATCCCGGCAGCCCGACTGGGATAACCATCCTTCCACCGGTTGTCAATTGATTAATCAGCTCATCCGGTAAAATACGCACTGCAGCAGTTACCATAATCCTGTCATAAGGAGCATATTCTGGCCATCCAATACTTCCGTCCCCAACTTTATAACAGATATTTGAAAAATTCAATGCCTCCAGTCTCTTTTTTGCCTTTTCCATTAATTCATTTATTCTTTCCACTGTGAAGACTTTAGCTGACATTTTTGCAAGAATAGCTGTCTGAAAGCCTGAACCTGTTCCAATCTCCAGGACTTTGCTATCCTTTTCAGGTGACAGAAGACGTGTCATTTCCAGCACAAGACTGGGCTGCGAAATTGTTTGCCCAAAACCTATGGGTAAAGGCTCATCGCTAGAAGCATATTTTTTCATTTCGTTATCGACAAAAAATGAACGGTCCAATGAACGAAAGTATGTTTCAAGCTCCTGATAATCCATTTTTTCCACCTCATTACCTAGATTTGTCAGTAGATAAAATTTACTTAGCAGGTAGTAATCTAATAATTACTTTTAACACTTGCCTTAATAATATCAAAATATATTAATACTTACAGCCTCAATTTAGTAAAACAAAATGATAAGCAATATTTCATGTTGACACGGCTTTTATGTTAGGACATGGGAACGTTTCTTCCTAAAATTATCTCCAGCATCAGCGGGAAACCAATTTCCGAAAATGAATTGTCCTTATTATGAGGTATTTTGTTCATTATTCCTTTTCCTCGATTATTGCTGATGAACTTGTTTCTATTCTAAGACTATATAATATCGAAATAACAAAACACCTATGGCAATTGTATTACATTAAGCAATTTAATATCAGCAGGAGCAAAATCATAGTACCTTAGCTCATCTGGCCTTATCCATTTGGCGTCATTATGAACATTAAGCCGTAAATCTTCTGATAATGTACGGGCTTTGTAGGCAATCAGACATATCTCTCCTGTATCATATTTGTAGACGCAACTTCCCAGATAGCCTAAAACTTCTATCTCAAGATTTAACTCTTCCATAATCTCGCGTTTCAAACATTCTTCTGCAGT
>DUNT01000065.1 GCA_012839205.1 Clostridiaceae bacterium | reverse complement strand
TAACAAAAAAGCAGGTGGCGGTCTTTTTTACCCGTCCTGCTTTTTTGTTTTGCTAGATTATCTCGACAACAACCCTCTTTTTTTCCTTGATAGCCGCTGCCTTCATTACAACCCGTATAGCTTTGGCAATTCTGCCTTGCTTTCCGATCACCTTGCCCATATCATCTTCGGCAACTCTAAGCTCCAGAATTAAGGACTGGTCATCTTCTACTTCTGTCACAGAAACTTCGTCAGGATTGTCAACTAACGATCTCGCAATATTTTCCAGCAACTCTTTCATTGGCAATACCTCCATTCGTTGCAGAAAGAAGAACCCTTAACAATGGTAAATTGCTTGCAGGTTCCGGAACCCCGATCTTCGCAATGGAATTATTCTGTAACTCCTGCGATCTTAAGGAGCTTCTTAACAGTTTCGGTAGGCTGTGCACCATTACTCAGCCACTTCTTTACTTTTTCGGCATCTACATCAATAGCTGAAGGTTCTGCCTTCGGATCGTAAGTACCTACTTGTTCTATAAACTTACCATCACGTGGAGATCTTGCATCTGCTACGACTATTCTGTAGTAAGGCTTTTTCTTTGCACCAATTCTCTTTAATCTGATCTTTACCATGATTTCACCACCTTTCGCATGCTGTATATCAAGTCTTTTATATCATTCGCCAGACTGTTTTGTCAGTCATTGACGTTATAAGCAAATCAGAAAGGCATTTTAAAGCCGCCCATGCCCCTCATCATCTTTTCCCCTTTTCCACCTGAAAACTGTTTCATCAACTTTTTCATATCTTCAAACTGCTTTAAGAGCCTGTTGACATCGGTGACGGTGGTTCCGCTGCCATTTGCAATTCTTATACGTCTCTTTGCATTAAGAATACTCGGGTTATTACGCTCCTGCTTTGTCATTGACTGGATTATAGCAACTGTACGAGCAAACTGCTTATCATCCAGCTCCACACCTTTTAAAGCTTTTGCATTCATTCCCGGCAGCATACCAAGAATCTGATTCAAAGGCCCCATGTTCTTTAACTGCTGCATTTGCTCAAGGAAATCATCCAGCGTAAAGGTGGCAGTTCTCATCTTCTTTTCAAGCTCAATAGCCTGCTTTTCATCAAAAGCTGTCTGAGCCTTTTCTATCAGACTTAGAACATCTCCCATTCCAAGAATTCTCGACGCCATTCTATCGGGGTAAAAGGGCTCCAAATCGCTGAGTTTCTCTCCTAAACCGGTGAATTTAATAGGTTTTCCCGTTACTGCCCTGGTTGAAAGAGCCGCTCCGCCTCTTGTATCACCGTCAAGTTTCGTAAGAATAATCCCGTCAATACCAAGTTTTTCATTGAAGGAGCCTGCCACATTAACTGCATCCTGACCGGTCATAGAATCTACTACCAGCAGTATTTCATGAGGCTTTACCGTCTCCTTAAGACGTTTTAGCTCATTCATCAGCTCTTCGTCTACATGAAGCCGTCCGGCTGTATCTATAATAACAATATCAAACTGCATGCTTTTCGCATGGTCAACAGCTTTTTTGGCTATTTCCACCGGATCGGTGTTGGTTCCCATCTCAAACACCGGAATGTTAAGCTGTCCACCCACTACCTGAAGCTGCTTTACAGCCGCCGGACGATAGACGTCACATGCTACCAGTAATGGGCGTTTACCTTCTTTTCTCAGCATGTTGGCAAGTTTACCGGTGGTTGTAGTTTTACCGGAACCCTGAAGGCCAACCATCATATATACAGTCGGAGGTGCAGGTGAATAGGTCAGCTTAGACGGAACTGACCCCATTAGCTTTATCAGCTCCTCGTGTACTATCTTAACTATTTGCTGTCCGGGAGTAAGGCTTTCCAAAACACTTTGTCCAACAGCTCTTTCAGTTATTGAGTTAACAAAATCTTTAACAACCTTAAAGTTAACATCAGCTTCAAGAAGCGCAAGTTTAACCTCGCGCATCATTTCTTTTACATCCTTCTCAGTAACGCGTACAGAACCCTTCATTTTTTTCATGAGATTCTGCAGCTTTTCGGATAATCCTTCAAAAACCATTTATTACCTCTATACAAAACTTTCTTATTTTATGATCTGTTAATTATTATAATGTGTCCAGCATTTTCCCCAGTAAATCCATTGCCTGCTGGTAATCAGAGTCCTCAGCTAGTTCAGGAGATTTATTACCCATATTTTTCAGGCTTTTTAACGCCTTCTCAATATTCTTCTCCTGTTCTTTGAATCTCTCTGCAAGACCAAGTTTTTTTTCATACCCTGAAAGGGCTTGCTTAGCCTTACGGATACTATCATATACCCCTTGCCTGCTTATACCAAATTCCTCAGCAATTTCCCCCAGAGAAAGATCACTGTTAAAATGCAGGTCCATTATTTCGTGTTGTCTTTTGGTTAAAAGCTGACCGTAAAAATCCAGGAGTACAGTGATTTCATAAATATCCTCAACAGTATCAAATGGATTTGGTTCTACTTTTATATTATTATTCATACGCATACCATCTGTCAAGCATTTTTGCTTTACAGATAGAAATTATATTTCAAAAATATAATACTGTCAATATAAAATTTACATGAAATTATTGCTGTGATCCAAATTCATGCCAAAAATCCGCTGTTTTATTTGGTATTGTTATCTTTAATACAATGCATTATAATGACATTACCCGTTACCGAAATCAAAGATTTCGAACGGGTGCCAAGTCATTGAAACTCGGGGCGGGGGATATACCCCTACCTTTTGTAAATATTTTACCCATAATTAAGAGGAAAGGGTACATCTCTAACTCGTTATAATTTTATATTGGCGAAGGAGGTAATTATATTGCGACTTAGAAATGTTCCTAACGCTCAGGAAAAACTAGAAGCATGCAGTAATTTTGTCTCTAATCCTAAGGACTATAAAGGCAAATGGAATAAGTATTTTGAAAATGATAACCCTATCCATCTTGAGATAGGTGCGGGAAAAGGGGAATTCATTACAGAAATGGCCATGATAAATCCCCATATAAACTATATTGCTATTGAAAAGTTTGCTTCTGTGTTAGTAAAGATTACAAAGAAAATACCCGACGAAGGCCTCAAAAACCTTGTTGTAATTCTCTTTGATGCTGAAAAGCTGGAAGAAATATTTGAAAGTGGAGAAATCGAAAAACTCTATCTTAATTTTTCAGACCCATGGCCCAAAAAGCGCCATGCCAAAAGGCGCCTTACTTCACCGGGTTTTTTAAAACTATATAAAAACGTTCTGAAACCGGGCTCAACTATAGAGTTTAAAACAGACAACCGTCCCTTGTTCGATTATTCCTTAGAGACATTTAAGGATTCAGGCTATAATCTATTAATAACTACATTTGATTTATATAACAGCGATTTTTTGGAAGGAAATGTCCCGTCCGAGTATGAGAGAAGATTCCATAATATGGGGACACCAATTAACAAATTGATTGCAGTATACGACACTAATAACGGTACAACGGAGGAGCACAAAAATGACATTCACTCACAGGAATAAGGGCACATGTTCCACACAGGTACAATTTGATATTAAATCCGGGAAATTATATAATGTTAACTTTACAGGAGGCTGCAACGGTAATCTGCAGGGTATTTCTGCACTTCTTGAAGGAATGGATGCTATGGAAGCCGCACAAAAACTTAGGGGCTTAAAATGTAATTTTAAACCCACTTCATGCCCTGATCAGCTTTCCAAAGCCATTGAAGAAGCCCTTGAAACATTGTAGTCAAGAAGGTTGACAACGGCATTATTTCTATTGTATACTTGAATTCGGCCATTTGTTATACTGATACTTATGACCATAATAAATCTATAGGGGAGTAGCTCAGTTGGTAGAGCAGCGGTCTCCAAAACCGCGTGCCGCGGGTTCGATCCCTGTCTCCCCTGCCAGGTAAAAGCCTTGTTTCATTGATTGAAATGAGGCTTTTTTATTTTTTTAAGATAAAGTACTGCCTCTCTCAAATCTTTAATCATTACTTACTATCAACGATTCTTATTGTATAATATAAATGATACATTATATATTCTGTCATATTCATTTTGATTTCGGTGATATTATAATTTAAGGGGGAAAAATGAAAAAGGCTGCTTTGTTTTTGTCATTACTGGTAGTTATAGCTTTTATATCATATCAATTAGTAGCTGATGATATAACCGTATACAGCAGCATTGATATATCGGATATAAACCCTTCAAACACGAAGAATA
The DNA here is from genome assembly GCA_012839205.1 of Clostridiaceae bacterium. Classification (GTDB taxonomy): domain Bacteria; phylum Bacillota; class Clostridia; order DSM-8532; family DSM-8532; genus DTU059. Next base: position 2,111 of record DUNT01000065.1, on the reverse strand, counting down.
CAGCATATCCTCAAGGTACTGCGGATGTAGACAATTCTGATTCATACTCCGAACCTGTTACAACTGCAACATCAACCCCCGCTCATACTCCGACACCGACCTCTGCGCCGGAGCCATCTTCAACTTCAGTACCTGTTACCCCTTCCCCATCGCCAACTTCCGGTCTTGATTCAGAGCCTGTCAGTTCACCTTCTCCATCCCCTGAGGATGCAGTTGCAGCTGAACCACCAGCAAACAACATCAGCCGTGAGGAGGCCTTAAATGTAATACCGTTGGAATATCAGCAGCTAAATTATTTTTATCCTGATAATGCAGCTCGATATGTCGGATATAAAAACATGAACCCTGATTTTGACTACGAAAAAGTAATTGTTTACGTCAATATAGGGCTTGATTTGCCCTTTTACACAAATATCAATACAATCACAGAAACAAATCGCATTGATGTGTTAGTGAACAAATATAATAAGCTTCCCGACAATTTTGTTCCCCAGCTGGAGCAGCTTCCGGATTTACTTTGCGCTCCGGGCATGGGCAATCAATATTTGAGAAAGGAAGCAAAAGAAGCCTTTGAAAAAATGCATTATGACGCAAAAACACTGGGACTCAATATTACAGCTTACGGTACTTACAGAAGCATAGAACTTCAGCATAATATCTGGAACAGTAAAGTTCAATCAGGAAGAACAATTGCTGATGTAGATAGCCTTAATTCACGGGGCGGTCATAGCGAACATCATACCGGATTAGCCGTAGATGTAATAAGGAACAATTATACGGTTGAAGACTCAGCCGAGTTTAAATGGTATAAGGACAACGCACATCATTACGGCTTTATAATCCGGTATCCAAATGGCAAGGAGAATATAACCGGTTATGCTTATGAGCCGTGGCATTTGAGGTATCTGGGGCCGGAGCTGGCAACCGAGGTATATAACAGCGGGTTAACCTTTGAAGAATATTATGCCAAGATGATTGTAAAATAAAGATCCTTAGGCTCTGCTGCGCTCGAAACTGACACTCCCTTTATCATTCTGGGCGTTAACGAAGAATCTCGCCATCACTCTGCCATTCTGAATGGAGCGAAGCGAAATGAAGAATCTTTTGCGTTGATGTGTAAGATCCTTCGGCTCCGCTCCGCTACGCCTCAGGATGACAATTGGGGTATTGCGCTCCGCTTAGGATAACGATTGGGATATTACGCAAACCTTAGGATGACATTAGGGGGAATGTTGCGCAAACTTCAGAATTTTCACGCATTACCCGCGCCACGATAAATGAATCTAAGCAGGGAGGAACGTGGAGGAACCGCTGCCGATGTCATGCGTGAAGCGGAGCATGGATTGCGGAGCGGCGCGAATAATTTCCGGATGAAATTCCTGAGCGTCACGCATAACATTGGCTAAAGGTTCCACATGCTGTATTCATTGCAATGACATATCACCGCCCAATTGATGGATTCACCTAAGCGGCGCATTTAACTCACTCTACACGCACCATATTAACATTAGTGAATCTTTAGAATAGCAAAAAGGGCTCGGGATGACTGCCTGTTTTGGGGCAGTATCCGAGCCCTTATGTTTTATTTATTCAGAAATAAAGCAAGTTAAATTATCACAAGATTTATTTCTTCACAGTAGCGTACATAAAGTACTTGTATCCCAGTGGGGATGACCAGAATCCTTCTACGCTTTCATCTATAAGGTAAAGATCAACATAATAGTAGATCGGGCAAAGCATGCTGTCTGCAAAAATCAGGTCCTCAGCTTCGTGCATCATCTTAAAGCGCTCCGCAGGATCAGTTGATGACTTAATCTTTGAAATCAAAGCATCAAATTCAGGATTTGACCATTGAGCATCATTGTTGCCGCCGCCGGTAATCCACATATCAAGCATACTGATAGGATCATTGTAGTCTGACAACCATCCGTTACGAGCAATTTGATATTCGCCGTTCTTTCTGGTATTCAGGAAGGTACCCCACTCCTGAGAAACCAGTGAAACATTTACACCAATCTTTTTCCACATATCCTGAAGAGCTTCACCGATAGCCTTATGGGTTGAACTTTCATTGTAGAGGTATTCCAGTTGAGGAATTCCTTCACCGTTGG
>DUNT01000064.1 GCA_012839205.1 Clostridiaceae bacterium | reverse complement strand
CACCATCAGCGACACCACCGTCACCCTTACTGCAAATGAAAACGCTTCGATTACAACCACATTAAACATTGCCGTCAATAAGACAGACAGCGGTGGCGGTTCTGGCGGCAAAAGCGGTGGCTCCGGCGGTTCCGGCAGTTCAGGCGGCAGCACCCCAACTCCTCCAACACCTCCTCCGGCTATCACCGTAACCGAGGTACAAAGTGAGCTTTTCACCAATACTGAAGATATCATAGTTGAAGCAGACGTAACTGCTGCCTTTGGCCAGCCGGTTGAAGTCAAGATAACAGATGAAGAAGAATCACAAAATGAGATATTCCAGCTTACAGGCGCAGATGATGAGGTTCACCCCTTTGACATCAGCCTGTACTCCAGGACAAGCGGCGAAAAAGTGCAGCCTAAGGAAGGCTACAGCGTTAAGATAACCCTTCCTATACCTGAAAAACTGCTTGTTGTCAGGGACCAAGTCAAGGTTGTATATGTCAGAGACGGCAAACTGGAAGTCTTATCATCACAGGTTGTTGAAAAAGACGGCAAATGGTACATAACATTTGAGGCGGTTCATTTCAGTCCATATGCTCTGATAGTAAACAAAGAACCTGCCGACACCTGGACTAACCCCTTCAGTGATGTAAAGGAAGGAAGCTGGTATTATTCTGCTGTACAGTATGTCGCTCAAAACGGTCTGATGTTTGGAACCGGCAGTGATACCTTCTCTCCCCAACTCACTACAAACAGAGGTATGATTGCCACTATTCTGTACAGGTTAAGTGGTTCACCTGAAACACTGGAAAGCACCTTCAAGGATGTGGTCCCCGGTGCATACTATACCCAAGGAGTAGCTTGGGCTCAGGAAAAAGGCATCATCGCAGGATACGGCAATGGTATGTTTGGACCTGAGGACAGCATAACCCGTGAACAGATGGCTGCTATTCTCTGGAGATATGCAGGTTCACCAAAAGCAGACACTACAGTTCTCAATGATTTCAACGATGCGGGTGAAATATCCGATTATGCAAGACAAGCCATGGCATGGGTATACGAAGAAGGCATTATTGCGGGCAAAGGCAACCGAATACTTGATCCCAGGGGCCTGGCAACCCGTGCTGAAGCAGCAATGATTCTTACAAATTATCTAAAAGCTAAGTAAATATAGAACAGTATAGAATAAATAGGCAGGGGGAAATATCCCTGCACCTCTTTTTTCATAATTAACAACAGAATATCAGGAAAATCGACAAAAAATCGTTCTTGCCTGAATTGTAGATAGATAAATAGTTTAAAAAACAGCGACCTCGAATTATTCGAAACCGCTGTTTTTAATATCTTATATTATTTATACTATTTAAACTTTTTAATAACTAATGCCCCATTATGTCCCCCAAAGCCTAAAGCATTGGAAATTGCATAATCTATGTCCTTTTTACGGCCTACATTAGGGATATAGTCTAAATCGCATTCAGGATCCGGCTCCTTAAGGTTAATGGTAGGAGGCAGAAAGCCATCATGAATTGCTAAAATGCTTATAATTGCCTCAATTCCTCCGGCTGCCCCTAAAAGGTGGCCGGTCATTGATTTTGTTGAGCTAACAGGTATATTTTTGGCATTATCACCAAATACCTTCTTAATACTTTTGGTTTCCAAAGGATCGTTCAGTGGTGTACTTGTTCCGTGAGCATTTACATAGCCAATCATATCAGGGGTAATACCTGCGTCTTCAATAGCCATTTGCAGGCATTTTACACCGGCGTCTCCTTCAGGATCAGGTGCCGTAATATGGTAAGCGTCACTGGTAGCACCAAAACCCACAATCTCGGCCAGGATATTGGCACCTCTGTTGACAGCATGTTCATATTCTTCAAGGACGAGGATACCGGCACCTTCACCCATAACAAATCCATCACGATTTTTATCAAACGGTCTGCATGCAGTTTCAGGTTCTTCATTTTCTGTCATTGCTCTCATCGAGCAAAACCCGGAAAACGCCAACGGAGTTATGGCAGCCTCAGAACCACCCGTAATCATTACATCAGCATAACCGCCCTGGATTATCCTCATGGCATCGCCAATAGAATGATTCGCACTGGCACAGGCTGTAACCACACAGGCATTATAACCCTTTATTCCATACTTTATAGCAACTTGCCCCGAAGCCATGTTGGCAATCATCATGGGTACAAAAAATGGGCTGACCCTTTTTGGACCTTTCTCAAACAAAGTTCTGCAGTTGTTTTCCAAAGTATCCATTCCGCCTACTCCGGAACCTATCAGCACCCCAGCACGGTATGGATTCATCCTGGAAAAGTCCAATCCCGACATGTCAATAGCTTCCTGAGATGCAACCACGGCATATTGGGTAAAGAGGTCCATCCGTTTAGCTTCTTTTTTATCTATATAAAGAGATACATCAAAATCGTCGATTTGAGCAGCCACCTTTGTTGAAAAATCAGTGGTATCAAATCTTGTTATAGTTTTAATACCATTTTTTCCTTCTTTGACTTCACTCCAGAATGTTTTCACGCCAATCCCGAGGGAATGAACAACGCCAAAACCTGTTATTACTACTCTTCTTTTCATCATTTTGGCCTCCTGACTAAGTAAAAAATAAAATCTAAAATGTATAAAAATCATTATCTTCGTTTGAATAATAAATCAAATATAAAAAGCCCCTACAATAAATTGTTGGGACTTTCTATAATGAATTAATTTTATTGATGAGCCTTAATGTATTCAACAGCATCACCAACAGTTGTAATCTTTTCTGCTTCCTTGTCTGGTATTTCCAAATCGAACTCTTCTTCAATAGCCATAATAAGCTCAACTATATCGAGAGAATCGGCACCAAGATCATCAATAAAAGAAGCTTCCATTTTAATCTCTTCTTCATCAACGCCTAACTGCTCGATGATGATATCTTTTACCTTCTCAAATACCATACCTTTCACCCCCTTCCAGACAGGATTATAAATACGAACTTATCAATATTATTGCGTTCAAATGAAATAATATTACATATATAACCCACCGTCAATATTTATTACCTGTCCCGTAATATATCGAGCACTGTCGGATGCAAGAAAAACTACCAAGTCGGCAACCTCGGAAGATGTCCCATATCTGCCAAGAGGTATACTCCTAAGATAGCTCTCCTTTAATTCCGCAGTAAGTGAGTCCGTCATCTGGGTATCTATAAAACCGGGTGCAACAGCATTACAGGTAATTCCGCGTGCTGCAAATTCTCTGGCTACAGACTTGGTTAAACCTATCAGTCCGGCCTTTGATGCAGCGTAATTAGCCTGTCCCGCATTCCCCATAAGACCAACAATAGAAGAAACGTTTATTATACTTCCGTTTCGTTTTTTCATCATTGGACGAACAGCTGCTTTGGTACAGAGATAAGCGCTCTTTAAATTTACGTCCATTACTCTGTCCCAATCCTCTTCCTCCATACGTATCAAAAGTTTGTCACATGTAATTCCTGCATTATTCACCAATATATCTAAACTGCCAAAGGTTTCAACGGTTTTCTCTATAAGACTCTTGGCTGCAGCCGGTGTGCTTAAATCTCCGGAATACCCGGCCACCGAAAAGCCTTCTTCCTTGAGACTGTCAACAACGGCATAAACGCTGTCGCTTGTCCCTGAAAGCATTACATTGGCCCTCAGCGAGGCGAATTGTACAGCAATGGCATTCCCTATTCCACGTGTTGAACCGGTTACTATTACAGTCTTTCCCTGAAAACTCATTATTCGGTCATTCCTTTCTTTGGTACAAAATCCCTTATTGTACTTCCTGCCCTCTTAATGCGGTGATAGTTTTATCTAAAGAGGCTTTATCTTCAACATTTAAAATGCGTACCTTTTTATCAATCTTCTTAATAAAGCCGCTTAAAACCTTGCCCGGTCCTATCTCGATAAATGTGTCAGCGCCGTTTTCTATAAGGGTTCTGACACAGTCTTCCCATAGTACCGATGTGCTTACCTGCTTAATAAGAAAATCTTTTATATAAGCTTCTGATTCTATTATTTTACCTGTCACATTAGTAACAACCGGAATATTCATAGTATTCACAACAACATTTTCAAGCTCTTTGGATAGCTTTTCTCCGGCAGGTTTTAATAAACTGCAATGAAAAGGAGCACTGACATTTAACAGCATCGCTCTTCTGGCACCTTTCTCTGTAGCAATTTTTATTGCTTCATTAACAGCCGCCACCTCTCCGGCAATTACTATCTGGCCGGGACAATTAAAGTTTGCCGGCTCGACAATTCCCTTTTCAGATGCTGTTTTGCATATTTCCAATACATCCTCACGGGAAAGGCCAAGTATAGCAGCCATAGAGCCTTCCCCCAAAGGCACAGCCTCCTGCATATATTTCCCCCGCTTCCTGACAAGTCTTACAGCGTCTTTGAAGTCGATGGATCCGGCTATCACATGCGCCGCATATTCGCCTAAGCTCAAACCTCCGGTGTAATCTGCCCTTATCCCCGCTTCAATAAGGGGCCGGGCGCAGGCAACGCTTGCAGCCAATATAGCTGGCTGAGTGTTTTCAGTAATTTTGAGGGTTTCCTCATCACTATCAAAAAGCAGATTTCTTATATCAAAGCCTAAGGCATCAGTTGCATCATCCAGAACTCGGCTGGCTGCTTCCGAAATCTCGGAGATTTCTTTAGCCATACCGATATATTGGGCACCCTGGCCGGGAAACACAAAAGCAATTTTACTCATGTATATTTCCTCCCTTCAGTAAAGAAACTTAATATCCTTCATCCTTTATTCTCATCCTGAGGGCCGTGTATCAGGAACGAGAAATCTTTGTGTCACCTTGGAAGATTCTTCGCTTCGCTCAGAATGACACACCCTGGTTTCATCCTGAACATAACGTAATGTAACATCACTGTCATCCTGAACGGAGCGCAGCGTAGTGAAGGATCTTGGTGTCAACTTGGAAGACTCTTCGCTTCGCTAAGAATGACAACAGGAAGTTCAGAATTACAACAAGGCTCAGAATTCCCAAGCGTTACCCGCACCACGATGAATTAATTTAAATAGGAAGGAACCGCTGCCGGCGTCATGCGTGAAGCGGAGCATGGATTGCGGAGCGCGCGAATAAATTCCGGATGAAATCCTGAGCGGCACGCATGACATTGGCTAAAGGTTCCGCATGGCGCATTCATAGCAAGAATATTAATTCATGCGTGGCTGTTAATGCTGTTTTGACCAGGTCAATAGAGCTGATCCATAAGTCAGGCCGCCGCCAAACGCCACCATAATTATTTTGTCACCCTTTTTTAATAATCCTTTATTCGAAGCCTCGTCCAGGCAAACAGGAATACTGGCACTGGATATATTTCCCGTATATTCGAGATTGCTGTATATTCTATCCATAGAAACGCCAAGCCTTTTAGCCGCATTCTGAAGTATTCTCATATTGGCCTGATGCGGGAATATATACTTTACCTGTTCCATTTCAGTGCCGGCATTATCCAGCACCTTTTTTGTTGCCTCAGACATTATCCTGGATGCAAAAGTAAACACTTCACTGCCATCCATCCATATAACTTGTTTTTTCCCTTGGTTCCGGTTTTGGACATCAATATCGGAAGCATACAGTAACGGTATGGTAAGTACATTTCCGTCATCTCCCACAGCTCCCAGAAAGACTTCCTCAACTCCAGTTTCATCGTCAACCTTACTTAATACCACTGCACCAGCACCATCTCCGAAAAGTACACAAGTTTTTCTGTCATTAAAATCGGTTACTCTGCTCAAAGCCTCGGCTGATACTATCAAAACATTATTATAGGTTCCATTTTCAATAAACTGCCTTCCAGTCTGTAATGCATAGATAAATCCTGTACAGGCAGCATTAACATCCAGCGCCGCTGCGTTTTTTGCACCTGTTTCTCTTTGCACCATACATGAAAGAGAGGGAGTAAGATAATCAGGAGTACAAGTTGATGCAATTATTAATTCTATGTCTGCAGGGTTTAATCCGGCATCGTTTATTGCCTTAACAGATGCTTCAGCAGCAATTTTTGCAAGAGGAACACCATCCTCCAGGATATGTCTTTCCCGGATACCGGTTCTTTTTATAATCCATTCGTCACTGGTTTCTACAATACTTTCCAATTGGCTGTTAGTTAGTTTTTTCCCCGGCAGAATACTGCCAGTTCCTTTTATGCCAGCTCTATAAGGCTTCATCATACAGGCCTCCGACTTCCATTTTAGTAAAAATATCCTCCATTTTGTCTAATACTGATGTGCAAGCTGAACTGCACGCCTTGAGTATGGTGTTCTTAATAGCTTTCGAATTGGAATTCCCGTGACATTTATATATTATTCCATTAACCCCCAGAATAGGCGTGCCGCCTAATTCTTCAGGATCAATTTCTTTTTTCAGCTTTTTAAGTTCATGCTTGATAAGCAGATAACTTATTCTTCCGAACAGGCTCCCTGAATACATTTTTTTTAAATAATCCATAAAATATTTGCCTGTTCCCTCCATGATTTTAAGCATGGCATTCCCAGTAAATCCATCACATACTGCTATATCAACTTTACCTTCGGTGATGTCCCGACCCTCTACATTTCCAATAAAATTAATGTTGGCTTTTTGAAGTTCGGCATAGGCCTGTTTCAGCGCTTCATTACCCTTTCCCTCTTCAGTTCCGACATTGACCAGACCTACTCTTGGTTCTTTAATACCAAACATATTCCTCATGTACTCTGTTCCCATTATTGCAAACTGAACATAATTAATGGTTTTGATCTGAGTGTTCATACCTGCGTCAATAATCATTGTCCGGCCCTTTATTGACGGAACAATCGGAGCTAATGCTGGCCGCACAACACCTTTCATTCTGCCGGCAATCAGCAGTGACCCTGCCAGCAAGGCTCCTGTACTTCCAGCAGAGATGAAAGCCTGTGCCGATTGATCTTTAATTTTTTTCATGCCTGTTACAATAGCAGAATTCCGTTTTTTCCTTATTGCTTCGGTAGGCTTGTCAGTATTCGTTATCTCGTTAAACGTTTCTGTTATAATAATTCTTTTATTATTTAAATTCTCGGGGCCCAGGCATTCTTCTATTTTAGCCCGGTCTCCCAAAAGCTCGATTTCAAAACCTTCGGTTTCCAAGGCCTCAAAGCAACCTTTAACTATTTCATGGGGAGCATTATCTCCTCCCATAGCATCAACTACAATCCTCAACAGCTCAGCTCCTTAAAGATAAAATTGGGATAACTGTTTTTGTCTCTTAATTCAGTGGCATATCCACTAACAAAAATTTTCCTCTGAATACCTCTACTTGCTTATTGTATATCATAACCCACACTATATATCTTCCCTGTGGGCGTTTTTGCTTGATGGTTACCTTTGCAACCAGTTTGCTGCCTGCATAAACAGGCTTTTTATACTTGATATTCGCAATTCCAACCAATGCTACATCTGCATCAATTACAGCTATTGCAATTGATTCAGCCATAGAATAAATATAATGCCCACGGACTATTTTTGATTGTGAAAATACCATTTCATCAGTGGTATCCAAAATAGATATGGCACTTTCACCTAAATTGAGTTCGACAATCTCACCTATAACTTCCTCAGCCCTAAGCGTTCTAAGTTTTTCATAGTTTTTGGAAGCCATTTCACGTATGCGTTGTCTCAGCTCCGGAACGCCCAATTCCAGTCTGTCCAGCCTGACAGTTGGAACACTGACTTCCAGTAGTTCTGCTAGTTCCTCATCGGTGAGGAAAGGGTCATTCCTGAGCATTTCGGTAAGTTTTACTTGCCTTTCTTTCTTTGTGTTGGAATCTCTGCTCAATTCAATCTCTCCAATTAATTATTACCTAGTAATATAGTCAGTTAATAGTATATTATATTTTTTTAGTGTATGCAATACTGATAATTTCTATCTTAAAAATTTTTTCGATTCCCCGCAGACTGTTTTTTTATTAAAAAACAGCCCCGTAATTAAACTACAGCGCTGTTTTAGTATGCTCATTATCCTGTTTATAACTAATTTCCGGTAACACTTTTCATTCCTTCCGGAGACCAGTCGACATTTGTATCCTCAAATAAAGACCTCATGATACCATTGGCGAATTTCCCTATTTGTTCTCTAAAGATTATTGCCAGGCCTACCATAATCGCCAGGAGTATAACAATTTCAACTGTATTTATACCCTTTTCGCTTTTTAAAAAGCATTTAAACCTATTCCACATAACAGACCTCCGAAAAAAATAAAATTATTACATATTTATACATTAATATTATTATTTCGCACCGGAGGTGTCAACTATTATTTATTCTATTTATTGTTATTTAATTTTTTTTCAGTTCCCTGACAACTTTGTCAGCAATTTCGTATGAGAATCCCCTATGCAAAAGAAAACGATAGACCTTTTGTTGAATTTTTTTATCATTTATATCATACTTCCCGAATTTTCTTTTACCTTCCCTCAAGGCCACCTCATAATCATTTATTTCAAACTCCGATAAAGCCCTTTCGATTATCTCTTTTTCCAGACCTTTATTTTTCAGCTCATATCCGAGAGTTTTCTTTGATAATGCTTTTGTTCTTATACGCTCAGATAAATATTTCATTGCAAAACGAGTATCATCCAAATATCCTATTGTTTTAAGCTCATTTACTGCATTTTGAGCTACGCTCTCATCGTAGCCTGCATCCACCAGCTTCTTTAGAATTTCGTATTCACTTCTATCTTTGTAGGTTAAGTACCTGACCGCTCTTTCTCTGGCTGAACGAACCAATACCTTATCGCGAATAACAGATAACTGTTCTTCGCTTATTATCGTATCTTTATATAATTTATTATTAATATAATCCTGTTCCGGAATAGAAAAAGAATAATTATCGTCAATAAAAACTTTAACCATGCCTTTATCTTTGTTCTTTTCCACAGCAGTTATGGTCATACGTATTCACCTCATATTTATTTATATATCTTTATTATCGTAATAATTATACCATAAGTTAAATCATAGCAATTTATTGCTCTGAAACGTTGTTCTGTCAGTAAAAAAAGTCAGTAATGTTTGAAGTATGTAGAAAATAGTCCGGATGACAGCTATTTCAATAAAAACTGGCAGACAATCTGAATGATTATCTGCCATAGACATAAAGCTATTTGTTTTTACTTTGTTCCGCCCTGATACCTCAAATAATTATTAATCGTCTTCAATGGTATGAGGTTCCGAACTGCTCAAAAAGGCTTTTTCATATTCGGCTTTAACCCTTTCCTCTATTTCCTTTGAAATCTCCAAATTT
>DUNT01000063.1 GCA_012839205.1 Clostridiaceae bacterium | reverse complement strand
TTATAGTGCCGTACCAACACCTGCAGCCATGGATACAACCTTCTCTTCCGTGGCCTCGTCGCAATTCACTTCACCAACAATTTGTCCTTCTTTCATTACCAATATCCTGTCACTGATGCCTAACACCTCCATCAGGTCAGATGAGATTACAATTATCCCAATCCCCTGCTTGGCCATGTTACGTAGAAGCCTGTAGATATCGTTCTTTGCCCCAACATCCACACCACGTGTGGGTTCATCCACGATCAGAACCTTAGGATTAATGCCCATCCACATCGACAGCAGCACTTTCTGTTGATTACCACCAGATAGGTTGTTCACCTTTTGCATGATGCTGGGTGTTGCAATCTTCAGTTTTTGCACAGCTTCCTCTGCAGCGTTATCGGCATCTTTGTTATTAATAAACCGAAGGCCATTTTTCGCATACTTGAAAGTGTCCGGTGCAATATAGTTATCACGTACTGACATGTTTAAGAACAGTCCTTGTACTTTTCTATCTTCCGTCAGGTATGCAATCTTATTTTCTATGGCATCAAATGGACTACTAAGTTTCTGCTTTTTCCCCTCAAGCCACACTTCTCCGCTATCCGGCGGCATTACCCCAAATATGGACATACCCATCTCTGTACGCCCAGCACCAACCAGACCAGATATACCGAGTATCTCGCCTCTTCGAAGTGAAAAACTAATATCTTTGAATTTGCCTTTCAAACTTAGGTTTTTGACCTCGAAATACACATCGCCAATCTTCTCGTCAGCCTCGCGGCGACCGTAAATATTGCTAATCTCTCTTCCAACCATATAAGTGATTAGCTTATCCTCATCGACATCTTTCACGTTCTGAGTCGTGACGTGTTTACCGTCCCGCAAAACGGTAACTCTGTCGGCAATCTCAAAAATTTCGTTAAGATGATGAGAAATATATATGCAGGATATGCCCATACCCTTGAGTTTTTTTATATTTGTAAACAATTCATCTTTTTCAACAGAAGTTAAAGATGATGTGGGTTCATCAAACACCAGAATTTTCGGATTGTTTGTCATGGACTTCAATATTTCAATAACTTGCTGATTGGCCACGGACAAATCGCCCACGCGCACTGAAGGATCTATGTCATTCTCTAAACCAAAGAGCTTGAGCGCCTCCTTCGTATCCGCATATAGTTTTTTTCGATTAATCATGCCAAGTTTCCCGATTGGTTGACGGTTTGCAAATATGTTCTCCGCGACACTTAGGTTTGAGACCAAGCTCAGTTCCTGATATACAACGGCAACTCCACATCTTGCAGCATACAGCGGGCTCTCAAATTTTACATCTTCGCCATTTATGATAATCTGCCCGGCATTCGGCGCATACACACCTCCAAGAACATGTATCAGCGTGCTCTTACCAGCGCCGTTTTCTCCACAAAGAGCATGCACCTCTCCTTTTCTGAGGTCGAATGAAACATTGTCTAGCGCTTTAACGCCGGGGAAAGTCTTTGTTATGTTTCTTAGTTCTAAATATATATTGTCTGACAAAATATTCCCCACCTTTTTCACCAGATAACCGCGTGTTGCGGTCTGTATTCTTTTATTATGGGCAGGGCGTTACCGCTCTGCCCATAATAACTACCGATATATAATGTTAGTCTCTAATGAAGTAATCAACGTTGTCCTTATCAACAATGACACAACCTGTATCAATATTAACTGGTGTCCCTGTTAAGCCGGCTTTCTGATTGTCGGATGAGATAGGTACGCCGTAATGTCTCAGGTTATACAGTATCTGCATTGCATAAATCGGCATTAGGGCCGTCTGCTGTACAACCGTCGCTGTTACGTCGCCGTCTTTTATCGCCTCAAGAACGTCACTACCTCTGTCCATTGAAATAATCTTAATCTGGCCTTCCTTACCCGCTTCTCTGACAGCTGTCAGTGCACCTGCGCCGCCCGCAGCTTCCACGCATGCTATGCCCGCAAGATCAGGAAACTTTTGAACTATTGCTGATGCAGCTTGTGCAGAAACGGTAGGATCTGTCTGCGTATCGCCAATTTGAACAATCTCAATGTCCGGATACTGATCAAGCACCGACTTATAGCCTCTGATTCTTTCTTCTAGATGCGACTGACCCGGTGTAGTCATCAGTGCAATCTTTCCTTTACCTCCAATTGCTTCAACAAGTGCATTTGCTCCCATTACACCTGCGTTGAAGTGACCCGTACCGACGAAAGCCACACGTTTTGAGCTCGCCACATCGCCATCAACACACACGACCGGTATGCCCGAATCAGTCGCTTTGTCGATAACTGCACCCAACGTATCATCCGCACCAAACACAATGATACCGGCCGGTTGTTTTGCAATTGCCTGCTCAAAAGCATTAACCATAGCATCCATGTCGTAGCCAGCTGGTCCAACATACTCTGTTTTTACATCCAGAATCTTTCCAGCGATTTCTGTTCCGAGCTTATGATCGTAAAAATAATCTAAGCTGCCATAGCAGGATACATGAACGTAGAGTTCATTAGAATCGTGAGGAACTACCATGTACTCGTTGTCGCTATTGCCTGCGTTACCCTGGTTTGCAGCTGGGCCCCCTGCACTGCCGCACCCCGTAAACACAAATGCTACCGCAATTAAAATTGCAAGTAAGGTCGTTAACTTCTTTTTCATTCCCTTTCTCCTTTCATTACTTATCCTTACTAATCTTCTTCATTTGTCTTTTTTAACAAACCAATCTGTAAATATGGATACTATTTTGTATATAATGCTACATGACAAATGATGCAAAATAAACAGAGATCTTCTTAGATAATGTTTTAAAATTTTGTTTTTAAAATAAAAAAAGCATTATGCAAAACTGTATTATGCATAATGCTTAAAATATGCTTAGTAAAAATCTGATTTTTTGTGTAAAATTCTTAGATATTGCTAATAAAATATGTCAGGCACACCAAATTATTTAAAAACTATATTCTATATGTTTTCACTTTTAGCACCAGAATACACTATTCCGGTTGCAGCGTCCATAGTAACGGTTATTCCGCTCCTTAAAATCTGTGTTGCGTGTTCGGCCCCGCAGATAACAGGGATATCCAGACTTAGTCCAACTATTGCCGCATGGGATGTAATACCGCCTTTTTCGGTAATAATGCCTTTGGCTCTTCTTAATATACCCATAAGATTATTGGTGGTTTCAGGTATAACAAGGATTTCTCCTCCGTTAAAGTTTTTTAGTGCTTCTTCTTCATTTTTGCATACACATAGAGTGCCAATCGCAGTATTCTTGGTTACACCTGTTCCTTTCATCAGGATATTACCCACTATGTGAACTTTTAGTATATTTGTCATTCCGGGAATTCCCATTGGGAGCCCTGCCGTCAGCACAACCAAATCTCCGCTCTTAACTATACCATTTTCCACGGCTTTCTCTACAGCATGTTCAAAAAGCTCATCACTGGTCTGTTTTTCTTCAAATAAGATAGGCGTAACTCCCCAGGACATAGACAATTGCCTGCAGACTTTTTCATTGGTAGTGCAGCCTATAATAGGGCAGGCAGGCCGGAACTTGGAAATCATTCGGGCTGTTGTTCCGGATACGGTGAGGGTAAGAATTGCCGCCGCATCTAAATCATGAGCTGTGGTACAGGTGGCATGGCTGATAGCATTTGTAACATTTGAGATGGATTCGTTAAGCTCCATTTGATGAAAGCGCTTCTTGTAATGAATCGATGCTTCAGTACTTTTTGCAATTTTAGCCATAGTTTTGACACTCTCAACAGGATATTTACCGATGGATGTCTCACCAGAAAGCATAATAGCACTGGTTCCGTCATAAATAGCATTGGCCACGTCACTAATTTCGGCTCTTGTCGGTCTTGGCTTAGAAATCATAGAATCAAGCATCTGTGTTGCAGTGATGGACTTCTTCCCGTGAATCATAGCCTTCTTTATCAGCAGTTTCTGGAGTCTCGGAAGCTCATTATAATCAATTTCAACTCCCATATCACCCCGGGCTACCATTAAGCCGTCACTGACCATGAGAATCTCATCAATGTTTTCCACACCTTCGCTATTTTCTATTTTAGCTATGATTTGAATGTCCTGGCCGCCATTTTCCTCTAGAATAGTCTTTATATCAATAATATCTGACCCACTTCGTGTAAATGAGGCTGCTATGTAATCAAAATCATTTTCAACGGCAAATTTTATATCTTCAATATCCTTATCGCTTAGATAAGGCATTTCCAGCTTTGCTCCCGGCACATTAAGCCCTTTTTTATCCCTAATTACACCACCGTTAATAATCCGGCATATGATATCAGTGTCTGACAGTTCCTTTACTACTAATTCAACAAGGCCGTCATCCAAAAGTATTCTGTCGCCTTTTTCTACAAACCGGGGTAGTTTATCATATGTAACAGAAACCTTCCGTTTATTTCCCAATATTTCCTGAGTAGTCAAGATAAAGTTTTCATTGGCATTAAGCTCTACTTCGCCGCCTTCAAATCTGCCAAGCCTGATTTCCGGACCTTTGGTATCTAAAAGTAAAGCTACGGGTTTTCCTACTTCTTCTCTGATTCTTTTTAATGTATTAACACGTTTTAAATGTTCTTCATGGCTCCCATGAGAAAAATTAAGCCTGGCTACATCCATGCCTTCCTCTATCATGCTTCTCAATATATTTTCATTGTCCACTGCGGGACCAAGTGTACAAATAATTTTTGTTTTCCTCATAAATTCTTCCCTTTCATTCCTCCACTTTACCTTATATAAGGGGTATTACGTTTATTACAGGCTTCTCATAGGGATGAAGCCGTTTTATTGTTTCTACTGCAGTTATGTATAGCTCCTTTTTGCAGGTAAATTCAATTTTTGCTTCCTCTGCCTCACAAATTTCACCCATATCACCCATATATGGATTTGCTCCTGTGAGGGGGCGCCAGCTGCCTTTGACTTTAGAAACAGCCATACAATAATCGTAGTTTCCATCCACCGTAAGCGCACCAATTTCATTTAGTGCATCCCTAAGCTGCGCTAAATATTCTTCTGGTATATAGCATTCTATTTTTACCATAAAAACAACCTCTCAAATTATTCTTACCACATAAAACCTGACAAACACGTTTTTAGGCAATGGTGCCATACCCTTATATTATAAAGCAAAACTGAATAAAAGAATATTGCCATAAACTCTTACATATTTCAAATTAAATTAAAATTAAATAGCAAAAGCACCAAATACAATGTTTTATTGCTATCCGTAAAAAAATATAATATAATTTTTGCGGGTTCAAGTTAATTCCAAAAAATTGCATGTAGGAGGTTGGGTCGTGGAAAAGCGAGAAAAATTTGCGTCACGGTTAGGTTTTATTCTTATCTCTGCAGGCTGCTCAATAGGATTAGGTGATGTATGGCGTTTTCCTTATATCACAGGCCAGTACGGAGGCGGAATATTTGTACTTATTTATTTGATATTTATTGTTATGCTCGGTTTGCCCATTATGACAATGGAGCTGGCAGTTGGACGCGCAAGCCAGAAGAGTATCGCCACCTCTTTTAACGTTTTGCAAAACAAAGGCCAGAAATGGCATTGGATGGGTTATGCCGGAATGTTGGGTAATTACATCCTGATGATGTTTTATACAACCATTGCAGGCTGGATGCTGGGCTATTTCTTCAAGTTTGCAGCCGGACGGTTTGACGGAGCTGATACCCAGCAAATTGGTACAATATTTGAGAACCTTATTGCCAATCCGCTGGAAATGACCTTATGGATGGTTGTAACCACTGTAGTATGTTTTGGAATTTGTTCAATAGGTCTGCAGGAAGGTGTTGAAAAAATTACCAAGATTATGATGGTGCTATTATTGGTTCTTATTGTGGTTCTCGCCGTAAGATCCATATTACTTCCAAACGCAGGTGAGGGATTGAGATTCTATTTACTGCCAGATATAAGCAGCATTAAGAAATACGGCCTTTGGGAAATAATTTATGCTGCAATGAGCCAGGCATTTTTTACATTAAGTATCGGCATTGGCTCCCTTGCAATATTCGGAAGTTATCTGGGCAAGGAGCGTCGCCTTCTGGGCGAATCTATCAACATTGCCGTACTTGATACATTGATTTCAATTATTGCCGGACTTATTATTTTCCCGGCCTGTTTTTCATTTAATGTTGATCCTGGTCAGGGTCCCGGTCTTGTATTTGTAACTCTGCCAAATATTTTTAATTCCATGGTGGGCGGAAGAATCTGGGGTTCCTTGTTTTTCATATTTATGTCCTTTGCAGCGTATTCTACCGTAATCGCAGTATTTGAGAACATTATTGCCTTTGCTATGGATTTATGGGGTTGGAGCAGAAAGAAAGCCGCCTTTATTAATATGATTTTACTCATTGTGCTTTCCATACCTTGTATTTTAGGTTTTAATGTGCTCAGTGGTTTTCAGCCTTTAGGAGCAGGAACCAGCATACTTGACCTTGAGGATTTTATAATCAGCTATAACCTGCTTCCATTAGGATCTTTGGTATACCTGCTGTTCTGTGTATCCCGTTATGGCTGGGGATTTGAAAAATTCTTGAAGGAAGCTAACACCGGAGAGGGTACTAAAATGCCCCGCTGGTTAAGAGGATATTTAACATGGATACTTCCCATAATAATTTTACTTGTACTGGTTCAGGGATATATTAGTTTTTTCAGTTAACAGAAAAATAAAAAGTATATCGAAGCAAGCATTTATAAAGTGCTTGCTTTTTATATCCGGATTTTTTCTAATTTTATTGCCCGCTCCTTCTTTGATGGATATAATAAACAATAGTTTTAAGGATAATTTATTTATGAATAAGAATGAACTGATTAAAAGATACGCATCTGACGGTGACGACAAACTACTGCTGGCACAAGTTCTTGATAAGCTGAAGATTATGGAAGAGAGAAACATTCTTTCTTACACAAAGTTTTTAAACGAACAACAAAGAAGCATTGTGGAAAAACTTCTTGCCGGATGTGGTCATCCAAAGCATGCTTTTATTCCCGTATACGATGATGTTACAAGGACTGTATTGGCTTTTCTTCCGGATTATATGGAATCCGACCAGTTATACCAGGAAGAAATATCCCCTATATCAGTAATACGTGCAACATATTCCTCTGCAAAAAGGCCAGGCCATAGAGATTTTCTCGGAAGTCTTATGGGGTGTGGGATTAAGCGTGAAACAATCGGTGATATTCTTGTTGGAGAAAATAGCTGCGATATTGTAATAATGAAGGAGATACTGCCATTTCTGCTTTCTAACTTTGACTCCGCAGGACGAGTCAAACTCTCAGTTTCAGTTATTCATTATGATAAAATGATTATCCCCGAATCCGATTACAAACTGATAAAGGATACTGTGGCATCGTTAAGATTGGACAGTATTGTCTCATCAGGTTTTTCTATAAGCCGAGAAAAAGCGGCTTATGCAATAAATGCTGGTCTGGTATCATTACAACATCAGGAATGTCGTAAATCTGATAAATCTGTTACAGAGGGTAATGTCATTTCGGTACGGGGTATGGGTAAAATTGAACTTCTTAAGGTCGGAAATAAATCAAGAAAAGGGCGTATTTTTATTTCCATAAAACGGTATCTGTAATTCACATTATTACTTTTCTCTTATATCTTTTCCTCGTTAATTAACGAAAGTATTGAAAAATAGATGTCATTAGTATAAACTTATCCTAACGATTTTTTTAGCGGGAAATAAAATATTTTGTATGAGGTGATACTCTTGAAGAAAAAAACATCAATTATTTTTCTTGCCATGATGCTGACTGTTGTCATGGTATTGGCAGGTTGCGGAGGCAAGTCGACTCTAAAGATGGCAACCGGTGGAACAACAGGTACATATTACGCTTTCAGCGGTGCAGTTTCTCAAGTTTTGTCTTCCAAAATTGATAATCTTAGCTTTGATGTTCAATCCACAGGCGCATCCAAAGCAAACATCTTCCTGGTCGCTGATAAGGAAGCTGATATTGCAATTGTTCAGAACGATGTTATGTATTACGCCACCAAAGGTATAGATCTCTTTGCGGAAGAGGGTGCCGTTGAGGGCTTTTCAGCCATGGCTGGCTGCTATGCTGAAGTTTGCCAGATAGTAAGTAAAAGCAATATAACCTCTATCGAAGAATTGAGGGGCAAACGTGTTTCAGTTGGTGATATCGGCTCAGGCTGTGAATTTAACGCTCGCCAGATACTTGATGCATATGGAATGACTTTTGATGACATCCAGGTTAATAATCTCAGCTTCGGTGATAGCGCCACCGCTTTGAAAGATGATAAAATAGATGCTTTCTTCTGCGTGGCAGGAGCACCTACTACAGCTGTTGTGGAGCTTGCAACATCCAATTCCATTAATATTCTGGAAGTAGATGATGAACATGCCGATAAGCTGATTGCTGATTATCCTTTCTACACAAAATATAATGTTCCCGGTGGATCATATAAGGGTGTTGATTCTGATGTTCAAACAGTGGCGGTTGTCGCAACTTACATTGTTTCAAATGATTTGGATGAGAAACTTGTATATGAAATGACAAAGGCTCTGTTTGAAAATAAGGCTGAAATAGCGCAAGCCCATCCAAAAGGAGCAGAACTTGATCCAGAATACTCTGTATCAGGTATTTCAATACCCATTCATCCCGGTGCTTTAAAATACTATAAAGAAATCGGGGTTCGCTGAGGAACTTAAATGAAGCGATTATTAACGGGGGCCGCGATTGTGGTCATGATCGCAGCCTCTGTTTTTATTTATTTTATGGTATCCTCGCCGTGTCTTATTCTAAAGAATGGAGACACAGGCAAGACACTGGCTGTTTATCGTATTGAAGAAGAAAACGAGTTTTCGGTTACTTTTGTCCATTCTGTTAATAAAAGCCCTGTTACCGATGTATATAAAATTCGCAACGGTGAGATTTATGTGGTGAGGACAATTTATTACTCTTTCGGTGCCGGTGTGCAGACTGAGATTGAAGAAGGGCAGACCTTAGAATATGGGGAAGACGGTTCCATGATTGTAAGTGGTTTTAACCGGCCAATGGGCAATCTTTCTTATATTGTAGGTACGGTATCAGATCACATTCTTGAGATAAACGGAGGAACTGTCGCACTCCGTGAACTTTGTGGCCGTAACACGACTGTGCATTTTTCAATCGGTCGCAGGATAATTATAAATTGACATAATCTTTAAAAAGGAGGATCCAGCATGTCAGAATCGACAAATTTAACATCAATGGGTGAAGTTGAACATATAAACGTTGATGAAGTAATGGCTGAGTATGATCGTGAATCTAATAC
>DUNT01000062.1 GCA_012839205.1 Clostridiaceae bacterium | reverse complement strand
CTTCTCCATAATTTATATTTTATATCTATATGGCGGAGAGAGTGGGATTCGAACCCACGGTAGGCTCACACCTACGCCGGTTTTCAAGACCGGTGCCTTAAACCAACTCGACCATCTCTCCATGGTTTTTCGCACAATGTATGACGTGTAACGGAATATATTCTACAACACCAAAAGCGCTTTGTCAACTGTAATAAAAGGGCACGGGAATATATCCCATGCCCTTTATTTAAATACGCTTTCGGTTCATCCATCCGGTTTCGCTGTACCCCGCAACAGCTATCCCGGTTGTCCTGCGGAGTTCCTGTTTGCTATTTCGATCGCCTTTCTTACCATGTTTCCACAATCTCTGGATGAGACTGATCCCCATCCTTCTCTGCTTACTGTTTCATATACACCAAGTTCACGGGCAATCTCATGTTTCAGATCTTCCGACATAACACTATGTCTTCTCATGATCCAATCCCTCCTTGCTGACGAACCTCAGCGTACAAAATTATGTTTTCCTATTCTCAAAACTTTATTCTGTGAAGTTTTAACAATGTTATCCCCAGAAATCCACAGGCTTGTGGATTAAATAAAAAACCTTGAACTCCGCTCTGTGAGCAGCCTTCAGAGTTTTATCCCTTTACCATTGGGTATTACCGCCTTTTTCCTGTGGATATTTTCTTATTTTGTCCACAAGTCGTCATTACAACTTAACTTCTTATCAATCATTGACATTTTTCAGAGCTATTCCGATGCAAAAATTGTATATTTTGCATATTTCGACAAGAAAATAATGTAACATTGTCATATTATTTGTCGTAAAGACACATTTATTTCCATTTATGTTATTCAAATTTCAGACTTATGTCAGCAGCTTTAACAGAATGTGTAAGGCTGCCTGATGATATTAAATCCACACCTGTTTTTGCCACAACAGCCAAATTATCTGCTGTAATATTACCCGATGCCTCAGTAAGAGCTTTTCCATTAATATATGACACTGCTTCCTTCATAGTCTCCGGTTTCATGTTATCCAGCATAATAATATCAGCTCCCGCTGATAAAGCCTCTTTTACCTGTTCCAAAGACTCGGTTTCAACTTCTATCTTTACGGTGTGGGGTATCCGGACCCTTGCTTTTTCCACAGCTGCAGTAATTCCGCCTGATGCCTTTATGTGATTATCTTTTATCAACACACCGTCCGATAAACAGAATCTGTGATTAGTGCCTCCACCCATCCTTACAGCCATTTTATCAAGATAACGTAATCCCGGAGCTGTTTTTCTTGTGTCAACTATTTTAGCATTTGTTCCTTCTATAATATCCACAAATTTTCTTGTGGCCGTTGCTATCCCCGACATTCTCTGAAGCAGGTTTAAGGCTGTTCTTTCTGCTTTCAGCATTGCTCTTGAGTTACCGGATAATTTCAAAATAACTGTACCGGCACTAATCTTATCTCCATCATTTACAAAGCGCTCAATATTAATACTTGAATCAAGCAGAATAAATACTCTGCAAAAAACTTCAATCCCTGCTACAACAATGTCCTCTTTTGCAATCAGGCGAGCACAGCTTGTCTCATCTTCTGATACCGTGCTTTCGGTGGTAATGTCCCCCATTGGCATATCTTCCTTCAATGCACGCCATATTATATCATCAATCAATAAATAATCAAGCATTATAAGTTCCTCCGTAAAAGACAATGTTCTTTAGCCAGCTTTTATCATCAGAAACAGGAAAATCGGTTCTAAAATGGGCTCCTCGGCTCTCTTCCCGCAGTAATGCAGCTTTAACCACCATACCTGAAAGCATCAACATGTTTTTAAGCTCCATAAATTGTGTATGGACAGCTCTTACACCCTCAACTTCTTTTTTCATTTCGTCAATTTGGCTAATTGCTGCAGAAAGGCTTTCTTTGCTTCTTATTATACCGACATTTTGGTTCATAATATTTTGAAGCCTGTTTATCATTGATACCACATTAATATCTGTATCCTTCCATTCCTTTTTATAGCTGATACTGGGCTTAAACCCTTCCCGCATTTTTATTTGATTCAGATTCTCCTTTATCTGAAGACCTATCCTTCTGCCAAAAACCAAGCCTTCCAAAAGAGAGTTTGAGGCCAGCCGGTTGGCTCCGTGAATACCGTTACATGCAGCCTCCCCTACTGCGTAAAAGCCTCTTATATTGGTTCTGCCCCATTCATCTGTCCTGATTCCCCCCATACTATAGTGCTGACATGGCGCTACAGGTATAAAATCCTTTGACATATCAAATCCGTATGAAAGACATGTTTTGTAAATCATCGGAAAACGATGCTCCAAAAATTGCTTATCCTTATGGGTTATATCAAGAAAAACATGGTTTGTTCCGGTTTTTTTCATTTCCTGAAATATTGCTCTGGATACAACATCTCTGGGAGCCAGCTCTTTCAGGGGATGATATTGCTCCATAAACAGTTCACCTTTGCTATTCCGCAAAAGTGCCCCTTCACCGCGTACGGCTTCGGAAATCAAGAAGTTTTGATTATCAGGATGGAACAGAACTGTAGGATGAAACTGAACAAATTCCAAATCCATCAGCTCTGCACCTGCTCTGAAAGCTAGTGCCGCCCCGTCCCCGGTAGCAACCTCAGGATTGGTTGTTTTTGAGTACAATCTTCCATATCCTCCGGAAGCACAAACAACCACCGGTGCGAAATATGCTTTTACCTCTGTTCCGTCTTCGTTTGAGGTTAAGACTCCTTTGCACTCTCCTTCTTCGGTAAGAATATCTATAGCAAAGGTCTGTTCCTTGATGGTTACATTGTCCCGTCCCGACACTGCACTGACAAGAGTATCACATACTTCTTTGCCTGTAGCGTCCCCGGTATGTATAATTCTGTTCATACTATGAGCCGCTTCTCTGGTTAAAGATAGCTGTTTATCTTCATTCCTGTCAAAGTTTACTCCATATAAGCAAAGGGTGGCGATATTTTCAGCAGCTTCATTCACCAGTGCGTTAACCGCCATTTCATCGCAAAGGCCTGCCCCGGCAAACAAGGTATCCTTAAAATGTAATTCCGGTGAATCGTTCTGATCCAAAGAAACAGCGATACCTCCCTGGGCCAGAACCGAGTTGTTTATTTCTATAGCCTCTTTAGTGATAACCAATATATTTGTATTTCTTGGAGCCGACAAAGCAGTATAGACTCCTGCTATACCGCTCCCAATAACCACCACATCATAGAATTCGCAAGGCATATTATCAGTATCGAAATCAATCAGGTACCTGTCATGCTTGCCATTGTCTTTTTGCATCAGCTTATGCATTAATGTCCACCTTCAATATTAATTATGTCATTTTGCATCGAGCATTTTTTTCAGGCTCATTGATGCTTTATTTATTGTCTCCGGGTCCAGCGTGATTTCGTGTTTCATGTCCCTGAGTGCCTCGTATAGGGTCTCCATACTGGTCTTTTTCATATTGGGGCATATAAATCTATACTTCAGCATATGAAATTCCTTGTCGGGATTCCTCTTTTTCAGCTGATGTAAAATACCTTCTTCTGTACCTATTATAAATTCCTGCTTATCTGATTGTGTACAAAAATCTATAATCTGCTTCGTGCTGCCCACAAAATCGGCTAAATCAACTACCTCAGGAGGGGCTTCAGGGTGAACTGCCAAAACTGCATTGGGATATGCTTCACGAGCTTCCTTAACATGCATAATTGAAAGAGCATTATGGGTCGGACAAAAACCCGGCCAGAAAATGAATTCTTTTTCAGGTATATACTTTGCGATGTATTGTCCTAAATTTCTGTCAGGAAGGAAAATAATCTGTTTATTGGGAACCGAGCGCACAACCTTTTCTGCAATCGATGAGGTGCAGCAAATGTCACATTCTGCTTTTATTGCAGCCGTTGTGTTTACATAGCATACCACAGCAGCTTCAGGATATTTTGCTTTTAGTTTTCTTAAATCCTCTACATTGGCCATATCAGCCATAGGGCATCCTGCATCTATTGCAGGCAAAAGAACAGTTTTTTCAGGGGATAGAATCTTGGCGCTTTCCGCCATAAAATGGACCCCGCAAAAAACAATAACATCCTTATCTGTTGTAGCGCAATAACGGCTTAATTCAAAGGAATCCCCCACCATGTCGGCAATATCCTGTATATCTCCATCCTGGTATAAATGAGCTACTATAATAGCATTTCGTTCCTCTTTTAATCTAAGTATCTCTTCTCTGTAGTTCACTATTTATCCCCCCACATTAATAGCTTAAAATCGTCTGTCCTGATTGTACGGGCGGACCTGGTCAAAAAATCTTTTTCTGTTCTTTGCAACCTGGCGCTTTAATTTAATCCAGTTGATAAAGTCCTTGCCGAAAAACAAAAGATAGTTTATGATAGCTACCAAAATAGCTACAGCTTGATACCAGGCTCCAACTCTTATTGAGACAAAAATTGAATATAATAAAAAGATTGCATCAAGTATACCTAAATATTTTACCTTTACCGGTAATACGAAAAAAATCAAAAATTCCTGTTCGGGAAAAAGTGTTGCATAGGCTAAAAACAACGACATGTTAAGGTAATACCCGGTCATATTGCCGGCACCTGCAAAGAGATAAGTTATGAAGGCCGCAATAATTGAGCCCAGCATCCCGACAAAATAGTAAACATTCAGCTTAAATGTACCCCAGTAACGTTCAAGTGAAGCGCCCAGCATATAAATCAAATAAACCGAAAAAAGAATCCATAATATGCTGAAGGTTTCAGGTATAAATATAAAAGTGACTAATCTCCATATTTGAAAATTCTCAATTATTAATTTGGGGTTAAGAGTCAGTAACCCCACTATACCCATTCTGGTAAACAGGCTGAGTATAAAAACGGCCAGATTTAAAGCTGCAATATATAAGGTTAAATTGCCTATGGCATAGCGACCATACTTTAGTTCTAGCCTTGACAGGCGCTTCATTAAAATCACTCCTGAAAATAATTTGTTTTACCCTATTATACGGCAAAAGCAATACAAGTACAATGAACTTTTGATACAAGATTTCCATGTTAAAGAGACAGAATCGTTTTTATTCTGCACATTTCAGAAAGGTTAATACTCTTTATTTCATTCCGGGCCTCTTTATGTCATTCTGAGCGCCTTATGTCCTTCTGAGCGCCAGCGAAGAATCTTGCCCTCTGTTATTGCTATGAATACACCACGCAGAACCTTTAGCCGATGTCATGCGTGCCGCTCAGGAATTTCATCCGGAAATTATTCGCGCCGCTCCGCAATCCATGCTCCGCTTCACACATGACATCGGCAGCGGTTCCTCCACGTTCCTCCCTGCTTAAAACCATTTATTGTGGTGTGGGTATAACGTGGGAATTCTGAATGAAGCGAAGCAAAATGAAGAATCTCGCCCTCCCTGTCATTCTGAATGAAGCGAAGCGAAATGAAGAATCTTTTTGCGTTGACGTATAAGATCCCTCGACTTCGCTAACGCTCCGCTCAGGATGATAATTTTGGGGATGCCGTATTGCGCTCAGGACGACAATAAGGGTTATGCGTTACATCCAAAATGGCTTTTCAGGTAACTTCTTTGAAGGGAAAGCCTGCTTCTTATCCGCACTTTGAATATCCGCAGTTTCTGCAAACTACACAGCCTCCCTCATGCTCTACATCACTGCCGCAGTCAGGGCAAGTTTTTATGTTTATACCATATTCAAAGGTTTTTGCAGTCGGTTTTGGTGTGCCTGTATTAGCGGCCTCTATTGTAATGGCTGCATTTTTTTCAATGTGCCCGTTTCTGTGATTCATTACTTTCTGAATCAGGCGTCCTATTGCATCGGGGCAGGATAATACCTTAAGTCCTTTTTGTCGGATAGTAGAAGGACAGCGAATTCCTTTAAGCTGTTCTACAATGGCTTCTTCATCCACTCCTGCCCTTAAGGCTATCGACACTAAGCGGCTGGTGGCTTCAGACTGCGAGGGACATCCCCCGGCACGGCCTGTATTTGTAAACACTTCACATATGCCGTTTTCATCATAATTAACAGTTACATAAAGATTCCCACAGCCAATTTTAAACTTTTCGGTGAATCCGGTGGTTACTTCAGGTCTTGGCCTTGGTTTAATGTTTTTATACATTATCTCACAAGTCTCGTTGCAGTCCTCACAACCTGTATTGCAGTCAGGATTTCCCTCTTCCTTAACTTCTTTTCCCTTGATGTTGCCTATATTTAATACTTGCGAATCACGGCTGCCGTCTCTGTATATGGTTACTCCTTTACAACCTGTACGATAAGCCTGCCAGAATACCTCTGCAACATCATCAATTGTTGCCTCATTTCTAAGATTCACCGTTTTAGATACAGCGTTGTCAGTGTGATTCTGGAAGGCTGCCTGCATTTTGACATGCCACTCAGGAGTGATATCATGGGATGTAACAAAAATCTGCTTTATCTCTTCCGGAATCTCCTCAATGTCATGAAGAGATCCTTCCTTTGCTATAACTCTCATGAGTTCTTCTGAGTAAAAACCTCCATCTACAGCAGCTTTCTTAAAATGGAGATTTACTTCTACCAGCTCTGTTCCATCCATTACATTCTTAATAAACGAGATGGCAAAAAGGGGTTCTATTCCGCTGCTTACACCTGCAATTATACTCAATGTTCCGGTAGGGGCTATTGTTGTTGTAGTTGCATTCCTTAGCTTCCTTCCTGTTTCTTTATAAATACTCTTGTCATAATACGGGAAAACGCCTTTAATTGAAGCTATACGTTCACTTTCCTGCTTGGATTCATAATCAATAAATCCCATTATTTCTTCTGCCAGCTTTTCTGCAGTTTCCGAATTATATGAAATGCCGAGAATGAGAAGAAGATCAGCCCAACCCATTACTCCCAGACCTATTTTCCGGGTTCCTCTGGTCATTTTATCAATCTCAGGCAAGGGATAATTGTTAACATCAATAACATTGTCCAAAAAATGAACAGCCTTGTGGACAGTATTGCGGAGCTTATCATAATCCACCTCAGGTCCTGACTCACCTGATTTAACCATAGCGCTTAAATTTATGGATCCAAGATTACATGCCTCATAAGGAAGCAGCGGTTGTTCACCGCATGGATTTGTACTCTCTATCTCACCAATCTCCGGTGTTATGTTGTCACGATTTATACGGTCAATAAAGACTATCCCTGGTTCTCCATTTTTCCAGGCCATCTGGACCATTTTATCGAAAACTTCTCTTGCATTTAATTGTCCGTTAATCTCCTTGTTCTTCGGATTAATCAAATCATAATCTTCGCCTTTTTCAACTGCCTCCATAAAGGCTTCAGTCAAAGCAACACTTATATTGAAATTGGTTATATCGGCATTATCCTGCTTACATGTTATAAACTCCATAATATCAGGGTGATCAACCCTCAGTATCCCCATATTGGCACCCCTGCGGGTCCCGCCTTGTTTAACAGCCTCTGTAGCAGAATTAAAGACTTTCATAAAGCTGACAGGGCCACTTGCAACTCCTCCGGTAGAATTGACACTGGAACCTTTTGGGCGCAATTTATTAAACGAGAAACCGGTACCTCCACCGCTTTTATGAATCAGTGCAGCATTTTTAAGGCTGTCAAAAATGCCCTCCATGCTGTCCTCAATGGGAAGCACAAAGCAAGCCGACAGCTGACCTAAGGGCCTTCCGGCATTCATTAGCGTTGGGGAGTTGGGTAAAAACTCCAGGTTCGCCATCATGTCAAAAAACTCTTGTTCGGTTTTACCAAGCTGCTCCTCAGACATATAATCCTTATCTGCTGAGGCCACAACCTTTGCTACTCTTCTAAACATCTCTTCGGGTGTTTCAATTGCTTTTCCATCCTTACCCTTTATTAGATAGCGTTTTTCCAGAACTTTAATGGCGTTTTCGGTTAATTGCATGGTTTCCCCTCCGTTTATTTTTAACTTTTTCTATAAAGTATCAACAGAACCAATATATATTGTGTACATTATGTAAGTTGGCAACAATATATTGTGTATTAATTATATCGACCTTGGTACTATATTTCAATACTATACTTGGAAAAACTTAAGATAAATAATCACATTTCTATTGTGCCGAAACATAAAAAAGAAAGGTTAAAATACAAACAGGCCTGTAAGTAAATCTCAACAAATTACATGGTGGACTATGCAGCAATTTCGGCTGTAATTTAAAATTAATTGCGATGAAATTAAAAAACCCTGATTACGTATAACAATCAGGGCTTTCTTGGTGCTCGAGGCCGGACTCGAACCGGCACGGAGGGTTAGTCCGACGGATTTTAAGTCCGTTGTGTCTGCCTGTTCCACCACTCGAGCAAAAAGTGCAGCATTATTATTCTACAACAGGACATAAAGGGTGTCAACAACTTTTCTGAGTAGCTTGTCTCCAAATTATGTAATTATTGTGTAAATTAATCTTCTTGCGTAACAATATATTTTTTTACATACGCAGCGGCTTCCCTTGTCAATTCAGCTTCTGCTGCCGAGCCGTTTTCATCATATTCCACCGAAATTACTTTTCCATTCTCATAAAGCCACGGCAAAACCCAGCCTTCGGAGAAGGGTATTGAAAGTTTATACTTTAAACGTACCTCGCAAAGCTGTTCTTGAAGATATTTCCTGAGATTATCAAGCCCAAACCCTGTTTTTGCGGATATTTCAATAACCGACCGGTCTGAGTTAATTCTGACTGATTCAATATCAGTATGCTTATCAATTTTGTTTAAAGCAATAATAGAAGGTTTCTGCCCCGCTCCAAGCTCATCTAATATACTATCCACAATACGAATATGGTCTTCAAAATAAGGATCGGATGAATCCACTACAATTACAAGAGCATCGGCATATAATACTTCTTCCAGTGTGGATTTAAATGCATCTAAAAGCTGGTGGGGCAATTTTCTGATAAATCCTACCGTATCGGATACCAAAATAGTATTATTGTCATCAAGTATCAGCTGACGCGTTGTTGTGTCCAGGGTGGCAAAGAGCTGGTTCTCTGCATAAACATCTGAGCCGCATAAAGTGTTTAGCAGGGTGGATTTTCCTGAGTTGGTGTATCCCACCAGAGAAATAACAGGTATGCGATTCCTTTTTCTCTCGACTCTTAAAATTCCTCTTTGCTTTTTAATCTCTTTGAGCTGTTTCTTTAATAGCGATATTTTCCTGCGAATATGCCTTTTATCTGTTTCTAACTTGGTCTCACCGGGGCCCCTGGTGCCGATTCCTCCCCCCAGACGGGACAGCACCAAACCTAAACCTTGAAGCCTTGGCAAATTATATTCCAGCTGGGCCAGCTCCACCTGAATCTTGCCCTCTCTGCTTCTGGCCCGTTGGGCAAATATATCAAGAATCAGAGCTGTTCTGTCAATAACTTTTATGCCCAGGGCTTCTTCAAGATTCCTCTGCTGTGAAGGAGAAATCTCTTCATCAAATATCACCATATCGGCTTCGGTTGTCTGGACCAATAGCTTAAGCTCTTCAACCTTGCCTCTGCCAATATAAAACGATGTGTCTCGTCCTTCCCGGTTCTGAATAAGTTTGGACACAACAATAGCCCCTGCCGTCTGAGCCAGCTCCTCCAGCTCCCTCATGGAAATCTCTGCTTCGCTGACACCTTGAATATCTCTCGTTTCTTGTGTTTTTATTCCTACCAAAATGGCCCGTTCATCTACATTCTGAAGGTTTTCAGTATGCTCTTTTAAGAATTCATCGGCCTCACTGATATATTCTATTAAGGCTTCAAAATCCTCCTTATCGGCTGAATAAGGGCCAAAAAACTCAACATCTCCCACTTCTACCTGAGATGGGACACCCACATAAATCTGATCCGGTGTTTGCTCATTCAAGCCAACTGCAGCAATCATGTCCAGCCTTAAAAGTTTTAAAGAGCTTATATCTGCTGGCGAAAGAATGCCACTTGCACCGGGATGTGTATGAATGCACCTTACCCCGGTCAGGCGGGTTTTACTTCTTCGTCCCTCGACTTCAGTTAAATCAACAGTCCTGAAGTCACCGACAATAACATCTATGATGCGTCCTTTCCTGTCAATATATACTGCTATTTCTCTGTTTGTTTCTCCCGATATGCTGGATATTGTATTGATTAATTCTTCTGTCCAGAGCTTTTCTTGAGGAACCTCCAGATTGTAAATACTTTCAAGGGCTTCTATAACACTATTTTTCAAACCCTCTGTACTACCATTTATATCCATTCTAACCTTCCATATTTTTTGTTCATCTTAATTGTCTGGGTAATTAGACTCTCTTTATTATATAATGTTTTTGCCAGCCTGTCTTTATATCGTTAATTTTTTCTGGTGTATATATGGCCTTTTAATTCAGTAAGCTAAATTCAAAATGTTTATAATATCCTCCTTATGCACCTCTTCTGAATAATCAGCCAGATATTCATCCTTCAGGCAAAACTCAGAAATCTTATCAAACTCGGTTCTCTTAACGCCGATTTCTGACAGACAAACTGGTATATCTAATTTTACATGAAACTCGTGAATCATATTCCGGATAGCTTTCTGGAATCTTCTCCCTCTTTCGTGAAGAGGAGTTTCGGAATAAATATCAGGCCCTTTCAGGGGAAGCAATAACTCGCCATAATACTCATCATTTTTTATCATATTATGCTCCAGACAATATGGAAGTATTACTGAAACAGCTTCTGTATGGGGTACTTTGCAGTATTCGGTAAGCCCTTTTGCAATAGCGTGCGAAATTCCTCCTTTGGAATTTAAAAAGCCCATACCGGATAACAGTGCCCCATTTGACAAGCTGTTTCTTGCCTTTTTATCCCTGCATTTTTTAACGATCACAGGCAGACTCTCAGCAGTAAGTTTTATGGCCGAGAAAGCGTAGGCATCACTTACAGGATTTTTCTTTACAGAGGTATAGGCCTCTATACCGTGACATAATATGTCGAGGGCAGACATGACTGTATCTCTTACCGATAAATTCAGAGCAAGTTTTGGGTCTAAAACCACCAAATCAGCCTCTCCGGTTATTTCTGATCCAGAGCTGGCGGTGGGCACAGCTATAAAAGTAAAACCGTTATTTAAACCTCTTTCCTGCTCCAGCTTCATGCGTATACTATTACCTAACTCAAAAGCAGAACCATCTCCCAGAGTAACCAATGAGTCGCATTCATTATCTTTGAATTCAGATATGCCATTCTGTACACACTCTTCATCAATAGGCCTGCAATATAAAAAAATAATTCCTTTTACCAATGCTGAGCCTTCCATGGCTTTCATCAGCATTTTCTGTGTGCCCTTATCTATATATTCCCTCTGGCAGATAATTAAGGGACGGGATTTGCCCCTTTCATGAAGCTCTACCGGGATTTTCTCTAAAGCCTTAAATCCGGAAAGAATCTTTGTCTTGTTCAAAAATTCATAATATTGAGGAATCATAAGGCCACAACCTTTTCTTATGGTTTAATAACCATTTATCATTCGTATAAAAAGACCATACCATAGATAAAAAAGCAATTTATTTTATTTTGCCGTCAGACGGCGATACCGCATGTTGTGCAGGTGGTAGTTTTTTATGATTATACCATGAAACTGGTATTTCTTGAGTGAATCAGGAAATAACACGATAAATTTCTTTTGAGCGCTTACACTTTGTCGTTCTGAGCGTAGCGAAGAATCTTTCTCTCCCTGTCATTCAAAATGGAGCGAAGCGGAATGAAGAATCTTTTTATAACTTTATAAGAAATGTATGAGTGACACCTGTAAGATATTACAAGCTCATTTATGATATGTCTCACCGTGCATTACTGAATGCATGACTTCCCTTAGAATATTAAATAAAAAGTCGTACATCATGTACGACAAATTTATAAATTCTCATATACCTGACCTCTATTTCCTATATCGATAACTAGTATTATGAGTTCTTTATCATTCTTAGTAAAAATAACTCTGAAATCTCCAACTCTAAGTCTATAATACTCATAGCCTTTTAACTTCTTTACATCTCCTTTAGGCAATCCATAAATAGCAGATAATATTCTCTTCCTTTGATAAATATCCTGTTTATTAATAAACTTCAAAGCATTCTTGCTTATGTTAATTTTGTAGTTCTGATTCATTAATCCCTAACTCCTTCAGAACTTCTTCCATACTGACAAACTCAAATTTCTCAGGACTGTTCTCAAATTCATTAATGATTTTAATTTCTTCTTTATCAGGCTGGACTTCTTTAATACTTTCCCACTGTTTCTTGGCTTCCTGCTCCTTCTTATTCTTTAAAAAGGCATAATAATTTAAAACTTCTTTAAGAAGTTCTGAGTCATTTTCCTTTGCTAACTTTATAATTAACTCTTTCGATAGCGGACTCACATTATTCACCTGCCTATCATACATATTACATCAATATTATATCACAAACCCATCTAAATGTTATACTATGTTATGAGGATAATATTGTTTTCCCTCACTTATGATAGGTCTCATTATTAAGAATTTTAAATGCGCGGTAGATTTGTTCCAGAAGGATTACTCTTGCAAGCTGGTGCGGAAAGGTCAGCTTTGACATGCAAAAGTTAAAATTTGCATCCCTTATAATTGATTTGTCGAGACCGGTGGAACTGCCTATTATAAAAGTTAAATCACTCTTTCCATCAAGCATGTAATTGTGTATTTGCTCTGAAAACTCAATTGAACCCAATTCTTTACCATCAAGATCCAAAGCTATTATGGTACTGTTTTTCCCCATAGCCTTTTTAATTCGCTCAGCTTCTTTTTGCCTTACCTTTTCCTCCTGTGCAGGACTTGCTGTGTCAGGAGCTTTTTCTTCATCAACCTCAATAACTTTTATACTGCAAAAACGAGAAAGACGCTTTAAGTATTCCTTTTGAGCGTCTTTTAAATATGTTTCCTTTAATTTTCCTACACAAATAATATTTATAGTCATTACATGCCTCAGTTAAATCATATATACATAATATTACTTGCCTTATCCCTTAAGGCAACCTCCAGATATATATCCTTTTCAGGATTTATCTTAATATCTATCAGGGCATTGCATACAGTCTGGTATGCAAGCTCCGGAAAGTTGTTCTCTTTACTCAGATGCCCCAGCAAAAACTTTTTAGTACCGCATTTAGCCAGATGAGCCACAACTTCTCCTGCTGTATTATTGCAAAGATGTCCTTTATCTCCCATAATTCTTTGTTTCAAAGGCCATGGGTATCTGCCGGTTTTCAGCATTTCTACATCATGGTTTGACTCCAACAGAACCATTTCACTGTTTTCCATGTTAGATAAAAGCTCTTCATCCATATGCCCTATATCAGTGGCTATTGTTAGTTTTTTATCGTTTATAAAAATATTATACCCAACGGGACAAGCAGCATCATGAGGTATTGGAAAAGGTTTCAGGGTAATATCTCCTACAGTGACTGATTCTCCCAATTCAGCATAGCGGACAAACTCTTTCTTAATTTTACCCAAATTAGGACGCATTGCTGCCCATGTTTTAGAGTTTGCATATAAGGGAACATTGTGACGTCTGGATAAGATCCCCGCTCCGCAAATATGGTCACTGTGCTCATGGGTTATAAATATACCCGCAATTTTGTCAAAAGATTCACCAATATTTGCTAAAGCAGCTTCAATACGTCTGCCGCTTACACCTGCATCAATAAGAATAGCAGTATCTTTATAAGAAACGAATATACAATTACCGCTTGAACCGCTAAACAAACTGCATACTTTAATCATTTTTCTCTCCGATTAACACTTGTTGTTCTCAACTCTTTTAATATCTGCGCCAAGTTTACCAAGTTTTTCTACAAAATTTTCATAGCCGCGATCAAGGTAATGGACATTGGTAAGCTCGGTTTCGCCATCCGCAACAAGCGCAGCAATTACACAAGCAGCTCCAGCCCTTAAATCAAGTGCTTTTATTGGTGCACCGGAGAGTTTGCATCTTCCCTCAATAACCGCCATCCTTCCCTCTACCCGAATATTGGCGCCCATTCTTTTTAACTCTTCTATATATTGGAACCGATTCTCAAAAATACCCTCGGTAATTGTACTGATACCCTCTGCCTGCAAAAGCAAAATTGCGGCAGGCGGCTGCAAGTCAGTGGGGAAACCTGGATAAGGAAGTGTCTTTATATTAACCTTTGAAAGCCGTTCCTTAACATATATTCGTATACTGTCATCAAACTCTTCAACTCTTACATTCATCTCAATGAGCTTTGCCGTTAAGGATTCCATATGTTTTGGAATAACATTCTTAACAAGGACATCCCCTCTTGTTGCTGCAGCAGCAATCATAAAAGTTCCGGCTTCAATCTGGTCAGGTATTATATTATGAACTATGTTTCCTTTAAGGGATTTTACTCCTCGTATACGTATAATATCTGTACCCGCTCCTTTTATATCGGCACCCATGGCGTTTAAAAAGTTGGCAATATCAACTATATGCGGTTCCTTTGCCGCATTTTCTATTGTAGTAAGGCCTTCTGCCTTAACTGCAGCCAGCATAATATTGATGGTAGCTCCCACACTGACTACATCAAGATAAATAGAAGCACCTGTAAGTTTATTGGCAGAAAGTTTAATATGTCCGTGTTCAATTTCGACTTTTGCTCCAAGAGCTTCGAATCCCTTGATATGCTGATCGATAGGACGAACGCCAAGATTACATCCACCCGGAAAAGTGACAACTGCCCTTTTAAAACGGCCCAGTAATGCACCCATAAGGTAGTAGGATCCCCTCAGCTTATGCATATCTGGAGTTGTAGCCATATAGGAATTAACTTTCCTGGTGTCAATTCTAATGGTGTTTCTGTCAATATTCTCAAACTGGGCTCCCAGCGATTCCATTATCCCTCTGAGAATGGAAATGTCTAATATGTCCGGTACATTTTCAATAGTACATACATCACTAAGTAACAAAGCAGCCGGTAAGACCCCTAACGCGGCATTTTTTGCGCCGCTTATTGTGACCTCACCCTTTAATCGTTTCTGGCCGCGGATAATTAATTTATCCACTCGTACACCAACCTTCCGGTCTTTTCATTTGATTACTCAAGTAATTATTATAACATATGATACCTGCAAAACAAATACATTACTTTAAACTATAAACTCATTGTAGTTTTACAATGCTGTTCCTGCTAGTTGAGCCTTTCACCAGTTAAACCATTATAAAACATTGTGGTCCCGTCATCCAGCTGAATACGCCACACCGGAACTCCATAGAGGTCCCCTTCGGATATCCTCCTGTAACCAATTTCTATATTATCTATAACAATGTTTGAGGGTAATCCCCCCATAACTAAAATCTGATATGCCGATATTACTTCTCCGCTTCCATTATCCTTCTTTACCAATTTATTAGGTGCGGATGTGATTAATATGCCTTCTTTATTGAGTTGTACCGTGATTTGCTGATCATAAACCCGAAGATTTTTATATTTTACATCAAATACTATTTCTTTTAATTGTTCTGTCTCAGAAAATTTTCCAGGAAATAAATCTGATTTATTAAATCCTAAATTTCTTAGGTATTTTAGTACCCTTTCTTCATAAGTTTTTTTATCGCTAAACCACAATTCCTCATCTGAAATTTTGTCTTTTATATATAATTCATCTTCCAACAGCATAACCATCTCTTCACCGACTACTATATTGAAAACCTCTTGGTTTTCAGACAAGGCAATTTCTTTTCCAAAAACCAGTCTGCACAAAGCATTTAAATCATACTTTCTTGTTGAGTATAAAACCTTTCCCGTATATCTTGATACTTCAGGAACATTTGCCTTAACCTCAATATTTCTTGAAGAAAGATAATCAGTGCTGTATTTAATATAGTCATCTGTAAATGGCTTGTTGGTGCTTGTAAAAACTATCATAACCAACATAAATACATTCAATATCAAAAAGGTAATTATTAATATTGTTTTAGCCTTTGACCAATCCACACCTTATCCCCCCTTCCTTAAAAGCGGGATGATATAATTTTTGGAGTCGGTACTTATTATCCAGTTGGGTACTAATATTATTGATTCCGGATCACTTAACTCAAATATATAGCCAGGTTCAATCCGCTCGAAAATATTATCATTGCTTTCCAGTAATTCGGGGTAAGTAGCCGCAATCTGCTTATTCAACAAATCAGGAAAATCTATATTATAATAGATTGGTTTATCAATTTTGGTAAAGTTCCTGATAACCCATTGACATTCCAGAATTCTTTCAGAATTTGCTTTGATAATAATAGGCGCAGAAATTTTGGATTCCCGGTTCCTGGCAAAATGAACCGGCACACCATCTAATTTATAACCAAATTCCATCCTGTAATAATTGTTTTCTTTACTGATGTTTTTTAAGAAAATACTTGCTTCTCCAACTAGATGCCTTCTTTGTTCAATAAATGTAACTGCATGTTTAAAGGCAGCCGAAACATTGTCCTGGCCTGATGTAATAGAAGGTATAAATCTATACTCTAAAACACCATTGCTATAAAGTCTGTAGAGGTTTTCGGTGTCGGTAAACAGAACATAACCTGAAGAATCAATATAGTTTGCACTCAGACTTTCCTTTTTGTCCAGCAGAATATTATCTTGTATATTATAATTCTCCATATTGGTACGGTTAAGAATTATTTCTTTCGGAACAACTGCACTGACCCTGGAAAAAGCACTTCCTTTTCCGTCGCTTAATGCAACAAAAATATCATTGTCAGAGACAAGATTGGAAACCGAAGTCAATAACCTGAGGCTTGGTTTGTCTTTTGAACTCACTTCATCTGCCAGACTTGAATAATAGCTTTTTGGAAGAAAGTCTTTTTTAATGTTTACCTGATATTGATAGATTTGATTCTCATCGTAAATAAATATGGTGTTAACAGTTTGGTTAACATCCAGCTGGGGTGCAATAACAATAGACTTTATTCCTTCAAAGCTCCTGGTTTCGCTTGGTTTAGACTCTATCAGCCAATTAACCACATTGCTGGGCCATGCAGTATCAAAGTCTATCCTTATATATCGGGCGCCGGTAATAGCATCCCATTGATCCTTAGGTAATACTTTATCTGGTTTTTGTCTGATAATTAAAGGAAGATAATTATCCCTTATGTCCTCCCATATTCTTTCAAATTGAGAGTCCCTCTCATCCAGCCTCCAATAGCTTGTACTTATTGAGACCATGATGGTTTCTGGAATAAAATACTGATTTCTCAGGGAATCTACATCCAGGTTGGCGGTTCTGCCGTTTCCTGCAAATATTTTACTGACAAAATGAAAAGGAAGCCCCTGGGTTTGCATGTCCCAGTGGATTCCTAATTGAATAACACTTGTAATTATTAATAATATAAGGATTCTTGTCTTAATCCTTTCCCTTTTGTCTTTTCTCATTCAAGCTACTCCTGACCTTAAGAAGGGACAGAGTGGGCCAGACTAATTAAATATCTCTCTTATTCCGAATTGTATTCTTTCTATAAGATTCCAGCGTCGGAAAGTGATGTCCAAGTTTGTTACCTGAAGGTTTTCATTCAATACAAGATTGTCGCAATCATTTTTTCTAAAGACTATGATTCTGACTTCATTTACTTTGTTTAGCCCAATATATTCAAGATCGACAGCTGTTTTTAAATAACAGACTTCTTCAGTCATATTGCTATTTCTCTCAACATCGTTCAAAGGAACGTATGTACCGTCAATCTTTATATACATCAACATTATATAAGGATTTTCCAAGTCAAAATCACTTGTCTGTCCATAGAACAGATGACGCATTTCATGCGGATAATCACGCCCATAATCTATAGAGACGATTTCCAAATCAGACTCTGTATCTTCACCAAAGAACACTTCACCGTATTTATTTTCCAAATCACTTACACTTACCTCTTTTTCAGCATCCGCAGCTGCAAGGGTAGCTTTATCCTTTGTAAAACCTACATTAGAAGTCTCTGTATCCGTCTCTGCCGCAAATACTGTCGTTGAAGCAATTAGCAGGACGAATATCATGACTATTAAGAAGGCTATCTTTTTTGCCATAATAATTCCTCCGAATAAGCAATAGGCTTTACAATCTACCAGAAAACCAGACAGAATCTGCCTGCACTCATATTCATAGTATACATGAAATTGTATTACAATTCCATTACATGGGTTTTAAAACGAAGTTACCTTCTGAAAAGCACATCAAAGTGCCTGTTGGTGCGGTTTTTTAATGGGCAGAAATATTGAAATATTTGTACCTTTTCCCGGTTTGCTCTTCACAGTTATATTTCCGCCGTGAAGTACAGCAATTTCCTTGGCAATAGCCAGGCCTAAGCCTGTTCCTCCCATTTGTCTTGAGCGGGCTTTATCCACCCTGTAGAATCGTTCAAATATTCTGTCGATATCCGGTGCGGGTATTCCTATACCGTTATCTTCAACATTAATAACCACGTTATCTTTATCGCAATGAGCCTGTACCATTATCCTACCTTTTTCAGGAGTATATTTTATGGCATTCCCTATTATGTTAACAATCAGTTGGTCTATTCTGTGCCTGTCTCCCTGAATAATAGGCAATCGCTGCTTAATTCTGGTCTTAAGCTCCTGATTTTTCAGTTTTGCCTCACGTTTCATTCTTTCAACACAGGAGCCGACAAGATCGCTTATTGAAATATCTTCAAAATTCAGCGTTAACCCTCCGTCATGCTGGGAAAGGGTAAGTAAATCTTTTACCAGACGGGTCATTCGGTCTGTTTCTTCATTTATTACACCCAGGAACTGCTCGGCAGTGGTTCTGTCCTGCAACGCTCCGTCCAGCAATGTTTCGGTATAGCTTTTTACCGATGTAAGAGGGGTTCTCAGCTCATGGGATACATTGGCAACAAATTCTTTGCGCATAATATCCAGCTTGTGCTCTTCGGTTATATCCTGTATAACTGCAATAACACCATCAGTCTCATTATTTTCATCTGTAAAAATGGCCAAATGAATTTTTATAAATTTATCCTTATACTGAACCTTATGAAGTGGCTGAACTATTTTGTTTTCACTGGTTATTTTGTCTATGTTAAGTTCAATTCCCAGAACTGTCATAAACTCATCAAAGGAGACTATTTCTTCAGCCTTGCTTTTCAATAGTTTTTCCGCAGCCGGGTTGGTGAGGATAACCTCACCGGTTTTATTATATGCGATGAGACCATCTGTCATATAGTTAAGTATGGTCTCCAGTTTTTTCTTTTCGCTGGTTATTTCGGTCAGCATACCTTTCAGCCGTGAGGACATGAAATTAAAAGTTTGGGTTAGCATCCCCACTTCATCATCAGATTTGACTTCTAATGCATATCCAAAGTCACCATCGGTTATTTTTTTCGCTTTATGCATAATGTCATTTATCGGAAGAGTGATTGTTCTGGATAAGACTGATCCGATTATTACCGC
This sequence comes from Clostridiaceae bacterium, assembly GCA_012839205.1. Classification (GTDB taxonomy): domain Bacteria; phylum Bacillota; class Clostridia; order DSM-8532; family DSM-8532; genus DTU059. Next base: position 2,349 of record DUNT01000062.1, on the reverse strand, counting down.
AGCAAAAAGTGAAATAACTGTACTTACTAAAATTGCATTGCTAAAGTCATTTAAAACATCCAAGGCTCTGTCCCTGCTGTATTTAAAGAATAAGACGTATTCGCCGTCCTTCAGCCGCTGGGTTTTGACATAGTCATAAAAGTCCCCTCTCTCAGAATGGGTATACTTTTGCTTGTTTCCCACAGCATTCGGGTCATTTTGAGAAAGAACCTGCAAGAGGTTTTCTGACTTGAATATATCGTTTCTAAACTGTATTTTATCTGTCTGGTATAATACATCCGACGTATACAGAATCTCAGCCGTACCTTTATCAATAACGGTATAGCTTTTATCAGGACCATGAATAAAACCTGCTATTATGGGGTTTTCCTTTAAATCCTTAAGAAGCTTTTGATAGTCGGTATTATCCTGGTTAATGCCTAAAGCATCATAGTTGGTTTCAATATTGGTTTTAAAGTCTTCATAGAAAATATTTTCTACTCTGGCATTCAAAAAAAACCAAACAACCGACATCAAAACAAAGGTAGTAAGCATCAGTATTAATACCAATCGCCATTGTATGCTGCGAAAAAAAGCAGACTTAGATTTAATTTTCCTCATACAAACCTTTTACTTTACCGAATTAAAATAATATCCAACACCGCGCTTTGTTAATATGTACACTGGCTTAGAAGGGTCTCTCTCCAGCTTTTCCCGTAATCTTCTTACTGTAACATCCACAGTCCTTACATCACCAAAATACTCGTATCCCCAAACCTTTTCCAGAAGAGTCTCTCTTGAGAAAATTTGCCCCCTCTGTAAAGCCAGGAACTTCACCAGCTCAAATTCTCTTAAGGTTAGTTCTATTATTTCTCCAGCTCTTTTTACCTCATATCTGTTGATATCAATTTCTAAATCTGCACACCGTAAAACTTCATTCTTCTGCTGAGGAACAACATCATCAACGGCTCTTCTCAGATTGGCTTTAACCCTTGCCATAAGCTCTCTTGGACTAAAAGGTTTCGTGATATAGTCATCTGCGCCTAATTCCAGTCCCAACACCTTGTCCACCTCTTCTTCTCTGGCTGTCAGCATCAGAATTGGCGTTTGCATAGTCTGCCTGAGTTTTCTGCAGACCGTAAATCCGTCCATTTCCGGAAGCATAACATCCAATAGGATCAGATCAGGCTTTTCACGTTCTGCAATTTCCAGAGCAGTTCTTCCGTCATATGCTTCCAATGTATCAAATGACTCTTTTTTTAGATTAAATTTAAGTATATCAACAATGTTTTTTTCGTCATCAACTATCAATATACGTTTTCTCATTCAATTACCCCCAACATAATTATTAAGAATTAATCAACAGAAAACACTTTGTGTATATTATATCATAAGTTCAGCAAAGCAATTTGTTTCTTTATGCTGTCGCGATACTGCTATACCTCATGCTGAGCAGGCGTTAGCTGCTTAATGCTTTAATATTCTGGCCACCTGCTGGAAATATTTACAGCCTGCTTTGTGATTCCGGGAGCGGCGAAAAATCATGCCTCCCCTGTCATTCTGAGCGAAGCGAAGAATCTTTTTTGTGTTAACGAAATAACATCATTCGAATCCGCTGCGCTACCCTCAGGACGACACCTTCGGTAACGGGTGAGGTTATTCATACGCAGTATCATAGCTCTCGGGTACATTATTGTCATTTTAAGCCCCGTGTCATTCTGAGCGTCAGCGAAGAATCTTATGTGTTGACGTGAAAGATCCTTCGACTCCGCTATCGCTCCGCTCAGGATGACAGCACAGGTAACGGGTGAGGTTATTATACCATACAAGCAAACAATGCTAAATATATTATATGGCTGAACCGGGCATGGCGCAGACAGCTAATAAAGGTTGTCCTAATATTAGACGAAACAGTAAAGATTTTGGTTCATTTCAGAATAATAAATAACTATTTGTCATTTTCCGTTTAAATCTATGTTTTGTTGACATTAACGATTTTAATAACCATTGCGAGGTTGTTAAAATGACTAATATAGCTCAGACCATTAATGTTCTCCAGGCTATTATCCTCACAGAAGGAGAGAAAACGCTTTTAACACCTACTTATCATGTGTTAAATATGTATAAGTCCCATCAGGATGCAACATTCTCCTGCTTGATATTAACATATTAAATCACAAATTCATATTAATTATCTTCGTTAATAAAAACAAAACTCTAAGATTTAATCTTAGAGTTTTGATAAATTTCGGCAACGACCTATTTTCCCGGGCCGTCTCCAGCCAAGTATCGTGGGCACTAGAGAGCTTAACTTCTGTGTTCGGGATGGGAACAGGTGGATCCTCTCTGTTATAGTCACCGAAAATTTCT
>DUNT01000061.1 GCA_012839205.1 Clostridiaceae bacterium | reverse complement strand
GGTTTCTCTGAATCTTGAGTTCAATGAAGAAAAGGCCAGAAAAATCTACGCCGGAAGCGATGTTTTCCTTATGCCTTCACGATATGAACCCTGCGGCTTAAGCCAAATAATTGCAATGCGGTATGGTACTGTTCCGGTGGTGCACAAAACCGGTGGACTGGCAGATACTGTTATTGACGAATCCACCAATAAGGGTTCAGGAACGGGATTTGTATTTAACACATACTCAAAAGACTCTTTTATCAGAGCAATAAAGAGGGTAATTAATCAGTATAATGACCGGGATATATGGTCGCAGCTCGTAAGAAGAGCTATGACAATAGAGTATTCATGGGAAAGCTCCGCTTTGGAATATCTCTCACTTTACCGTGAAGCGAAGTCTGTAAATCTTAAACGGAAGAACAAAGGAAGGACATGATTTGAGAAAAAAAGAAAAGGCTTTAATTATACTAAAAGAATTAAAATCCTTATACCCCGATGCAACATGTACTCTGGACTATAAAACACCTCTGGAATTACTTATAGCAACTCAATTAGCGGCACAATGTACCGATGCAAGGGTTAATATTGTAACGAAGGAGCTTTTTAAAAAATATCGAAATGCCGAGGATTTTGCAGGTGCTGATTTATCAGAGCTGGAACAGGATATTAAATCGACGGGTTTTTTCCGAAATAAAGCCAGGAATATAAAAGAGTGCTGTATTAAACTATTGAGGGATTACGGGGGCAAAGTTCCCGATAATATGGAGGATTTGCTAAGTCTGCCCGGTGTAGGAAGAAAGACTGCCAATGTGGTCTTATCAACGGTTTTCTCAAAGCCAGGCGTTATTGTGGATACTCATTGTATGAGACTTGCCAACCGCCTGGGTCTGACAAAGTCAAAAAATCCTGATATTGTAGAACGGGATCTTATGAAGATTCTGCCAGAAAGTGAATGGGCTAACTTTTCTCATTATCTTGTTTACCATGGGCGTGCAATTTGTCAGGCCAGAAGGCCAAAATGCGAAATTTGTAGCATTATGCCATATTGCGTATATGCAAATAAAAATATACAATAATAGTAACAAAAGATGGGGGCTATAAATGCAAGTAAAAAAAGAAGTTTCTAGTCCTATGCCTGATGATGTAATTTTTGCTCTGGATATAGGCACCCGTACCATTATAGGTGTAGTAGGTGTTCAAAAGGAAGAGCGCTTTTTTGTACAGGCCGCCGAAATGATAGTTCATGAAAGCCGTGCTATGCTTGATGGGCAGATTCATGATATTGCCAAGGTTGCTCAGGGTGCTGCCAAGGTAAAGGATGCCCTGGAGAAAAAAATCGGGCATAACCTTACCAGAGTATCAATTGCTGCTGCGGGGCGAGTTTTAAAAACCTGTCAGATTAAGGTTGAACGTGATATTGAAGATGGCAAAGAAATTGATCAGCAACTTATCAGTGCCCTTGAGATGGAAGGTGTCCAGAAGGCTCAATCAGAGATAGAGAACAGTCTTTCTTCTTCTGAAAAAGATCAGTATTATTGTGTAGGATATAGTGTGGTTACATATTATTTAAATAATTATGTTATTTCAAACCTGGTGGGGCATAAAGGGCACAGAGCCGGTGTTGAAGTTCTGGCGACTTTTCTTCCTCAAACTGTAGTAGACAGTCTTTATACTGTTATGGAAAGAATTAATCTGGAAGTAAATTTTATAACTTTAGAGCCTATTGCAGCACTTAATCTGGCCATACCCAAGGATCTGCGTCTTCTTAACCTTGCCCTGGTGGATATCGGAGCAGGCACATCCGACATTGCAATTACAAAATCCGGCACAATTACTGCATATGCTATGGTTCCCATTGCGGGGGACGAAGTAAGCGAAGCCATTGCCCAAAGCTATCTTGTGGATTTTGAAACCGCAGAAAAGATTAAAACTACACTTTCAGGTGAAGAAAAGGACATAGTTTTTACTGATATACTTGATAATGAAGTTACTGCCAAAGCAGATGAGATTATCAGAGTAACAAACCCTGTAGTGGAGAATCTTGCAAAAACAATTGCTGAAAGAATATTGGAACTCAATGGCGGAAAAGCTCCAAATGCTGTTTTTTTAGTTGGTGGTGGAAGCCAGTCCAGCGGTTTATGTGAGGCAATATCCGACTCTATAGGTTTACCCAGAGAGAGAGTTGCTATAAGAAACCGAAGCATAGCCAAAAATATTGATACCGATGTGTCCATGCTTGACGGGCCTGATTCAATTACGCCTTTGGGTATATTGGTTACAACTGCTCTGACAAAAGGGCAGGACTTTTACTATGTTTTTGTAAATGATAAAAAGATACGTATGTATAATGCCAGAAAAATGCTTGTATCCGATGCGCTGATACTGGCAGGATTCAATCCGGATCAGCTTATATGCAGGTCAGGTAAAAGTTTAAAGTTTAAGTTTAATAATAAAGATAGAACCATACGGGGAAGTATGGGCAAGCCTGCTGAAATATATCTGAACGGTAAAGTATCCAGTCTTAATAAACCTATAGAGCCGGGTGACAAAATTACTGTGGTACCGGCCAAAAATGGTAAGGACGCTGCAATTTCTGCAGGGGATTTGGCAGAAAAATCTGAGCCTGTATATGTCAAATTTAATGATCAGACTTATACTATAAAACCAAAAGTTTTGATTAACGGAATAGAGTCTTCTTTGGATACTCCAGTTCAGCAGGGGGACAGGGTTGATATTATTAACGATTATAGTCTTGACGATGTAGCGCGGCTTTTAGAATTTAACCCACTGGTTTCAGAATTCATGCTAAACGGCAGTTCTGCCGGGATGGAAACAGTTTTAAAGCCGGGAGATGAGATATTGGTTGTTCCAAGGAAATACCAGAATACTGTTAACACTGACGAAGAATCACATAATAGTGATGAAAAAGAGAGATTCCAGAATATAGAGGATAATCCGGAATATGAATGGGAAAAGGACGTTATTAAGGGAAAAGAACAAAAATTTGCAGAAAAAAAAGGAATAATTGTATTTGTTAACGAAAAATCTATTAACTTACCGCCAAAAAATACCGATTATTTGTTCATAGACCTGTTTAATTTTATTGATTTCGATCTTACAATGCCCAAAGGAATTCTTATGCTAAAACTTAATGAGAATGATGCCAACTACACTGATAAAATCAGATCCGGTGACAGAATTAAAATATATTGGCAGGAGTAGCAGTATTAAAAACTATGTGGAGGAAACACTTGGAATCAATTAATCAGGACATTAATGAAACAACGTATACAAATTATATGAGATACGAGCACAACATCACTAAAATTGGGTGGGTTATATTAGTGTTTCTGATTTTAGAAGATGTGTTTGCAAAAAGGACCTTGTTGGATCAGCCCATTGTTTTGAGTGCAATTATAACACAAGGCCTGTTACTTAGCATATTTATTGCCTTAAGTATATTTAAAGTTTGCCAGGCAAAAACTTTGACCGCAAAGAGCAAAGTGATAATATTTGATTTGATTAAGTCGCTGGAGATAATTGTTATTGCCGTTATGGTAAGTACAATGTACCACAGTGTCTTCTTCTATTTTACAGCTTTATTGCCTATTACTTTTATAAGTTTAACAAAAGGGTTTAAAAAGACAGTTCCTTACATATTATTAAGTCTTATAGTTCAAATTCTGTCTCAATATATAGCATTGGCATGGTTTAATAAAGGCGGCACGGGGAATCTCATCAGTGATATAAAATATCTGATTATAATCTCTATAATACAGTACATGCTCTTTACTCTTTTTTGCTACATATGGAGCGGAATATATAATGAGTATGCCAGAAGCAAAGAAGAAAACAACATATTAATTGATCGTTTAGGCGATAAATATGTTCAGCTGGAACAGGCTAAAAAAGAGATTCAGAGTCATTATGACAAACTGATGGAGACTAATAATCAGCTTGAGGAAGCTAACCGCAGACTGACATCAAGTCTGGCCGAACTTTATACACTCCAGCAGATATCACAAGCAATAACCTCAATTTTTGATATGAATGAACTATTAAAGTTTGTAAACGATGTTATTATAGGTGTTATGGGCGTTTCCCACTCGACAATTGCTTTGTGCTATGGTTCCCAGAACAAACTTAAGGTTCAGGTATCAAGTATTTTTGATAAAAAAAATCTGGCAATTGTTTCGGATTATATAAACTGTGATATTCTTAAACCCTCTATAGAGAAAGGCAGTTCAATGATTGACAACGATGTGAATGAAGAAGAATATCCTTTTACTAAAGGCCGTAACATAAAAGCCATGATTTGTGTGCCGCTTTTGGCAAAAGGCAAAGCCCTTGGTATTGTCCTGATTGAGCATAGCCTTAAAGATGCGTTTGATAGTGAGAATATGAGGCTGCTGGAAGTCATATCACAGCAGGTCAGTATTGCCATAGAAAACGCAAGATTATACCAACAGATGCATGACCTGGCCACACTGGACGGACTTACCGGAGCATATAATCGTCTGTATTTCAATGATAAGCTTCAGGAAGAATATAATAGAGCTCAGGAAGGAGGACATGATTTATCCTTTATTATATTTGACATTGATCATTTCAAGAAGTTTAACGATACATATGGTCATCTTTTTGGAGATTTAGTCCTTAAAACCCTTTCGGGCTTTATCAAGAAAACACTCAGAAAAGAAGATGTATTTGCCAGATACGGCGGAGAAGAATTTGTAATATTGATGCCGTATACCTCTTTAGAACAAGCCAGAGAAAAAGCTGAGGATCTTAGAATAGGTGTCTCTCAGCTTAGTATTACCGACAGGGTGGTTACGGCATCCATTACAATAAGTGTAGGAGTATCAACTTATCCTGAAACGGCAGGAAAGCCTCAAGAGCTGATTAGTACAGCAGACGATGCTCTTTATGAGGCAAAGCGTACCGGCAGGAATCTAGTCCGTGTTGCCAAAGTAAGAAATAAATGAAAGTATTAAACAATTGTTATTAATCTTAACCGATTATCTTTGCTTCGTTTTCTTCCAGGAGTTCTTTAACTTGACTCTCTTCATCAGGTGTTAAAATCTTTTCCAAATCCAACAAAAGAATAAGTTTTTCGCCTACTTTGGCTACACCAGTCAGAAATCGCCTGTCAAAACTAGTTAATGCCGGCGGTGTCTCAACTATTTCTTCGTCCTGGACCCGTACAATTTCAGACACATTGTCTACGGTGAAACCCAATAGATAATCATCCATTCTTATAATAAGAATCTTGGTATCATTATCATTTTCCTTTTCAGGCAAATTAAATCGTTTTCTTAAGTTCACCACTGTCATAACCTTACCGCGAAGGTTTATAAGCCCTTCAATATAGGGGGGGGTATTGGGAACTTTGAATACCTCCTGCGGCCTTATTATTTGGAAAATGTCTTTGATACCTATTCCAAAGGCTTCATCCGCAATATGAAATTTTACAAGTTGCTGAATAGCCATGAAAATCCCTCCAATTTAATACTATAATATTACCCACTATATTTTCGGCAAAACAATGTTTTAGCTTCTATAAGAGCCATTTATTTTTACATAATCATAGGAAAGATCGCAAGTCCATATTCTGTCATTAACCTGACCGCTTTTAAAATCAAGAGTTACGATAATCTCATCTTTTTTTAAAATTTCTAAGGCTTTTTCTTCGTCAAAGTTTAGTCCGATGCCGTTATTACATACCATAAGATCCCCCAGATAAATATCAACTGAATCAGGATCAAAATCGGCTCCGGAATAACCCGCAGCGGTAAAGATTCTTCCCCAATTGGCATCCTGCCCGAAAAAAGCAGTCTTTACCAATGGAGACTTTGCGATAGCATTAAGTATAAGGTGTGCCGATTCAATATCCTTACAGCCCTTTACCTGTATCTCGATTAGCTTTGTTGCACCTTCTCCGTCCTTGGCCAGCATTTTCGACAGACTTACTGAAACATCCAGCAAAGCAGAGACAAAGGCTTCATAGTCTGAGCCCTCGGAGATAATGGGAGTATTTCCACCCTGACCGTTTGCCATAATCACCAGCTGATCGCAAACGCTGGTATCGCCATCTACTGAAACACGGTTAAAAGATTTTTCGGCAACAGACCTTAATGCTTTATCCAGCATTTCCTGGGATATGGCTGCATCAGTGGTAATAAGACAGATCATTGTTGCCATATTGGGATGAATCATACCTGAGCCTTTGCACATGCCACCTAGGGTAATTGTTTTATCATCTATTTCAATGGTTTTTGATGTTTCTTTGGGAAAAGTATCAGTGGTCATTATGGCTTCTGCTGCACGGGCGCCGCCTTGGCTGGACAAAGAATCAAAGGCAGATTTAATTCCTTTTTTAATTTTATCCATATCAAGCGGGAATCCGATAACCCCGGTAGAGCCTAACATAACATTGTCTGGCTCACAGCCTATTAATGAAGAGGCATATAGTGCCATATCTTGCGCATCTTTATCTCCTCTTGCACCTAAGCAGGCATTGGCACAACCACTGTTTATGACTATGGCTCTGGCGTGGCCATTTTTTATTTTATTTTTGGTCCACAATAGAGAATGCCCTTTTACAACATTTGTGGTAAAAATACCTGCAGCAACGGCGAGGTTTTCTGATACAACCATTGCCAGATCCTTACCTTTATTATTCTTTAAGCCACATGCTACACCCGATGCCAAAAAACCTCTGGGTGCAGTTATTCCGTTATTATTCATAACATTTCCTCCATATTGTCTTATTGTAACTGAATTAAATAACTTAGGCAATAATTTGAATTTTTTCTTTTATTATTTGATGATTGTGCCTATAATACATATTTAGGTATTTTCGTTGAGATGACATTATTTGTGTGATATTCTTTAAATGCTGTTTTACTTTCCTATCAGGATGGAGGTATTCCCTTGAAAAAAATTTTTTATTATCATAAAAGCGTTGGGAAAATTGGCATAGGTGAAGAAAATGGAGTAATCACAGATGTTTTCTTCGGAGATTATTCTATGCCCGATACTGTAACGATACAGGAGACAGCTATAATAAAGGAAGCCTCACAGCAGCTTGACGAGTATTTAGAGGGGCGTAGAAAAAGATTTGACCTGCCTGTTTTCGCCAAAGGAACACCTTTCCAGCTGCTGGTTTGGGAGGCGCTAAAAACCATACCTTATGGAGAAACCAGGAGCTATAAAGATATTGCAATTCAAATTGGAAAAGCCAAAGCATGCCGGGCTGTAGGAATGGCCAATAATCGTAATCCGTTATCCATAGTTATTCCATGTCATAGAGTAATTGGTTCAAAAGGTGAGCTTGTAGGCTATGGTGGAGGATTGGACATCAAAAAACAGCTTCTGTGTCTGGAAGGAAAAAAGATTATGGGTAAAAAGGTAATTTTATGATACATGCAACAGCGATTTCTTGCAAATGACAGTTGCAAATGAGATAATCAATAAATAAGTGATTATATATGTACTGGAGTTGAAGGTATGAAAAGTAAGCTCAAAGATGAATATACTGACAGATTATTTGAAGCAATTTTAATGCTTGAAACTATCGATGAATGCTACAATTTCTTTGAGGATCTCGGGACAATCACAGAAATTAAAGCCTTTGCTCAGCGTTTTGCCGTTGCAGGAATGTTGACAGAGAAAAAAACATATAGAGAAATACATGAAATAACAGGTGCAAGTGAGGCAACGATAAGCAGAGTCAGCAGATCTCTTCATTATGGAGCTGATGGATATCGCCTCGTTCTTGACCGATTAGCTAAGAAGGAGTTGTAAAATGGGAATATTAGAAAAAATCTTTGGCAGTTATTCAGAGAAAGAGCTAAAGAGAATAAAACCTATCGTTGACGAAATAGAGGCTATGGAGCCTGAAATAAAAAAATTATCCGATGCTCAATTAAAAGGCAAAACGCAGGAATTTAAGAATCGTCTGGCCAACGGAGAAACCCTTGATGATATTCTTCCCGAGGCCTTTGCAGTTGTCAGAGAAGCATCTGTCAGAGTGCTGGCTATGAGACACTTCAGGGTTCAGCTTATGGGCGGAATTATACTTCATCAGGGGCGTATTGCCGAAATGAAAACCGGTGAAGGTAAAACTTTAGTTGCTACCTTGCCGCTTTACCTCAATGCTCTTACTGGTAAGGGTGCCCATTTAATTACTGTTAATGACTATCTGGCCAAGTATCAATCTGAGCTGATGGGAAAGATTTATAATTTCCTCGGTCTTTCTGTAGGTGTAATAGTTCATGATATGGACAATGACGAAAGAAGACAGGCTTATAATTCCGATATTACCTATGGAACCAACAATGAATTCGGATTTGATTATCTGCGGGATAACATGGTTGTATACAAGGAAAACATGGTTCAGCGGGATTTAAACTATGCAATTGTGGACGAAGTAGACTCCATTTTAATAGATGAAGCAAGAACACCACTTATTATCTCCGGACAAGGTGAAAAATCCACCGACTTATACAGGCAGGCCGATTCATTTGCAAGACGGCTTACTAAACTGGTTGTCAAAGAAACAGATGACAAACAACAGCTTGATGACAGAGAATACGATTATATAGTGGACGAAAAGGCCCATACGGCTACTTTAACTCAAAGAGGTATAGAAAAAGCCGAAAAGTTTTTCGGGATAGAAAACCTTTCAGATATCGAGAATATGACCATATCCCATCATATTAACCAGGCGTTGAAAGCCCACGGCCTGATGAAGAATGATGTTGATTATGTGGTTAAAGATGATGAGGTTATTATCGTTGATGAATTTACAGGCCGGTTAATGTATGGACGCCGTTATTCAGATGGCCTGCACCAGGCAATCGAAGCAAAAGAAGGGGTTAAGGTAGAACGTGAGAGTAAGACTCTTGCCACTATAACCTTTCAGAATTATTTCAGAATGTATAAAAAACTTGCCGGTATGACAGGTACCGCTCTTACCGAGGAGCAGGAATTCAGGGCCATATATAATCTGGATGTTATACCCATCCCAACAAATTTGCCTGTTATACGAACAGATCATGATGATGTAGTCTATAAAACAAAAAACGGTAAATTTGCAGCTGTAGTCCGTGATATAGAGGAAAGTCATAAAAAAGGGCAGCCGGTTTTGGTAGGTACAATATCCATAGAAACCTCAGAAATGCTTAGTGGTATGCTAAAAAAATATGGCATAAAACACAATGTTTTAAATGCCAAATATCACGATAAAGAAGCCGAAATTGTAGCTCAGGCTGGTAAACTTGGTGCAGTAACTATTTCCACTAACATGGCTGGCCGTGGTACCGATATAATGTTAGGCGGTAATCCCGAATTTCTTGCCAAGCAGGAAATGCGAAAACAGGGTATGGAAGAGTCTCTGATTCTTGCGTCCAGCAGCTTTGATGAAACCGATGACCCCCAGATTCTAAAGGCCCGTCAAATATATAAGGAATTATATGAAGAGTTTAAGAAAGAAACAGATAAAGAAAAAGAACTGGTTATCAAGGCTGGTGGTCTCAAGATTATAGGTACCGAGAGGCACGAATCCAGACGAATAGACAATCAGCTCAGAGGACGTTCAGGCCGTCAGGGTGACCCGGGGGAAAGCCGTTTCTACATTTCATTGGAAGACGATTTGATGCGCCTTTTCGGATCTGGGCGTATGGAACGAATGGTAGATGCACTGGGGTTGGATGAGAACCAGCCTATTGAGGCAAAATTGTTATCCAATGCCATAGAAAGCGCTCAGAAAAAGATTGAGGGAATCAATTTCCAAAGACGTAAAAGCGTACTGGAATATGATGATGTTATGAATCAACAGCGGGAGATAATCTATTCTGAACGCGCAAAGGTACTGAATGGAGAGAATCTAAAGAGTTATATCCTAAAAATGATAGAAAATATTGCCGGATATATAGTGGACATGTATTGCGGAGAAAGTGACATTCCTGACAATTGGGATTTAAAAGGGCTTGCCTCTTATGCCGAAAGTGTTCTTTTGCCAGCTGGTACGCTGGACTTAAGCTTTGTAGATCTTGAGACTGTTACGGCAAATGAAATCAAAGATATAATAATACAAAAGGTTCATAGTATATATGAAGCAAAGGAAGTCGAATTCGGCGAAGAACTTATACGTGAGATTGAAAGAAGAGCTTTACTCAGAAGCGTAGACGAAAAATGGATGGATCATATAGATGCCATGGATCAATTAAAATATGGTATCGGTCTTAGAGCTTATGGCCAGCATGATCCGGTAATTGAATATAAACGTGAAGGCTTTGATATGTTCGAAGAAATGATTCGGAATATTCAGCAAGACACAGTTAAAATGATTCTTCACGTTAAGAAGGAGAATATTGTAGTTAAGAGAGAGCAGGTGGCTAAGCCAACAATGGCTTCCCATGGTGATGACGGGGTAAGAAAACCTAAAAAACGAGATATTGCCAAGGTAGGAAGAAATGAGCCCTGTCCCTGCGGCAGCGGCAAAAAATACAAAAAATGCTGTGGAAGCTAATCAGCAATGCAATCAGAAAACCCGGTATCTGCCGGGTTTTTCTGGTATTTAGATAAAATGAGTGGCATATATAGTAATGATTACTTGAAGTACAGACAATAGTAATGTTACAATGATATCGTAAAAATATTATCTGGTGATGTTTCTTCAAAAAATAGGGTCTTGGAGGGAAATTATGCTGAACATTAAAGAAGAGTTATCAAAATATGAACTAATTGATATAAAGAGTGTTGAAGAAAAAATCGGCATAATACCAGATGATATGAAGAATGCCATTGACCTTTACAATAAAGCATTAGATGATTTAAAAAGCGATAATGAAGACATTGCAATCATTGCATTAAAAAAGGCTATAGCAATATATCCTGCGTTTTATGAGGCCATGAATCTTATGGGACTTTGCTATTTAGTTTTGGGAGACGAAAGCAATGCCCGGCGTATGTTTAGCAAAGTAATTAAAATGGATGATAACAGCTTACGGGCATCAGAATATTTAGACAAACTGGACGGTAAGTTTCCGGATGGAGAAAGCAGCAATAATACAAGGCAAAAGAAATATAAAAAGGCTGCCGTAGAAACTGTGTCATGGTTAAAAAGTGGTCTTTCCCCGGAGCGGAACAGCCCATATTACATAAAGTATATATTGGGCTTTTTATTGGGAGTGTTTGCATTAATTCTTGTTTGGATAATAGTACCAGCAAGCAGCCCTATAAGAATTGATTTCGGCAGTATTTTCAAGAAAACTGAAAGCGTGTCTCCTCAAGTTGAAAGGCTGGAAAAAGAAAAAAATGAGCTGGCTGACAGATTAAAAGATGCAAATGAAGCCCTCAGAAAAGCTACAGAAAATGAGAAGAAATTGCAGACCCAATTAGAGCAATACGCATATTGGAGCGAAATCTTAAGAGGTTTGCAAAAGCTGGAGCAAGAAGGCAAATACAGGGATGTAGTAATACAGATTGAAAGGGACCTGTCAGGGCTTGAAAAACCTGAGGATATTGAGGCAGAAATAGACGCCCTAAATTATGAATGCAAGCCAAAAGCAGTATCTCAATTCTACGAGATGGGGCGGGAAATCTACAGATCAAATGCAAATGCCAGGTCGGTGGAGGTTTATCAGGAAGCTGCAAATGAATACAGAATGGCTATCAGTATAATAGAGGAGTTGGATTTAAAACCCAATATATTGACAAATGTCTATTATTATGGTGGTAAAGCAATAGCATTATCCCAACACCCTTCCAAGGAAGAGGCTGAAAAAGAAGCATTGCATTGTTTCAATGTCGTAACCGAGGTGGCGCCCGGATCAGAATTGGCATCCTATGCCTGGGGAAGAATTAACGATATTGAGAATGGAAAAGCTATAAAACACTAGAAAATAATGAAATTAAAGGGGTTGTCGTTTATGACAACCCCTGTTTTATACAGTCAACACGGATTTACTTTGTTGCTAAGACCTTTTTAAGTTTGGCAAATCTGGGCAGTCCATCCACGATAGGAGGGCTGGATTCGCCTTCAATAAGAGGAAGAGCATAATCAATAAAGTCTTGAGTTAATCCTGTGCCATCAGGTGTAATCCACTCTCTTGGGATTTTCTTTTCTGTATTAGCAACATCTGAAAGATTTACAAGCACATAATTACAGAAATATTTACCGTTCTTTTCGGATCTCTCATAAGCTACCATGTGGTCAGTTGTTCCTTCTACGGCATATTGAACAGCCTTTTGACCAGCGGTGAATGCTTCTTCTACATCTGTTTTAGAGGCCCAGTGAGCGGCACATCTTTGCAGCAATGAAAATTCAATAGCGCGAGTTTTGCATCCGAGTTCTCTTTTTAATACGTCAGCAAGTACTGCTCCGGTTCCGCCTAATTGTGCGTGGCCAAAGGAATCCTTGGTAAGAGCTAAATCAGAGGCATATTCTGAAATATACTTACCATTCTTATCCTTAACTCCTTCTGATACAGCAACGATGAGCTTATGGTTATTTTTTTCATAAATCCTTTTAGAATCTTCAATGAATTTGTCCATATCAAACACTAATTCAGGAAGATAGATAAGGTCTGGTCCTGCACCTTTGTAAGCGGCAAGAGCGGTAGCAGCTGTAAGCCAGCCGCCATTTCTTCCCATAACTTCAAGAACACATACCATGGGAGTATCATAAACACGAGCATCGTGATAAACTTCCATAGTTGAGGTTGCTACATATTTTGCTGCGCTGGCATAACCCGGGCAGTGATCGGTACCGTAAAGGTCGTTATCAATGGTCTTGGGAACGCCCATAACACGGCATTCATATCCGGCTTTCTGCATAAATTTACTTATCTTATTGCATGTATCCATTGAGTCATTACCGCCATTGTAGAAGAAATAACGGATATCATATTTCTTAAAGACTTCAAGGATCCTTCTGTAATCAGTATCATCTACATCGGGATCAGCTAACTTATATCTGACTGAACCTAATGCTGAAGAAGGTGTTGTTTTTAAAAGCTCCAGCTCTTTGGGATCCTCCATTGTCATGTCATAGAATTTCTCTTCGAGTATCCCGCGGATACCATATGCAGCTCCATAAACTTTGGGGATGCAATCATTTTTTAGAGCTTCAGTAAAAACACCTGCTGCACTGGCATTAATAACAGATGTTGGTCCTCCTGATTGACCGAATATTAGATTACCGATTAATTTTGACATATTATTACCTCCTGTTTTATATTATCAAGCTAAATATATATTTAAGATTAATCGTGTTATTATGTTTAACAGAAACCATTATATTATAAAGAGAATTATAACACAATGCAGAAGGACTTTAAATTTTTTACGCCATAATTCAATAAAAAGCGGGAAAATGCTAAATTTTCCGTGTAGATATTTGTAAGAAATATCGTTAAATGATATACTTATAATGCTAATGGATTGTTTTGGAGTAAAGCAAAGGATGGCTTACCGAACATGGATAAATATATATTTCTTCATGTCAATAATCGTTTTGTCAGGAATATTCTGTTGAAATCTATTGCTAAAGCCGGAATAGGTGTAATGGAGATTATGGATTCGGATGACTTGACCATAAAGCTCGATGCTTATGGGAATTCCATTGTTCTTTTTGTTACCGAAATTGTCGATGATAATAATCTTGTTGTAGATGATGTTGTGGGCCGTATCAGGAACGGTTATCCATCGATTCCAGTTTTAGCTCTGGTTTATAGGGATACATATGAAATAGTGAATACTGCCATTAAACTGGGTATTAAAGATATACTGTTCCTCACTAAAAATTCCGAAAACTATGTTAAAACCATCCAAAACAAGATGGTTAAATACTATGAAATCATTAACAAACAGGAAGAAGAAACTGATTTATCAGAGTCGATTCATGAAAATGTCAGCGTTAAGGAGTCTTTAAATCTAGAACTTAAACGCGCCATAAGAGGGAACTATTCCATTTCGTTTATTCTGGTGCATTTAAACGGGCAAGAGCCTGAGGTTATTAAATCAATAATCAATACCAGCAAAAGATTTATCAGAGATACCGACAAGTTATTATTAATTGATGAAGATACCTTTATTGGAGCTTTCCACTTTGTTGAGAAAGCAAATGTCCCGTTGCTGGAGGAAAAATTCAGGAATGCATTCAAAAATGAGTCAAAGAAAATGGGCATACATAAAGAGTTTTGTCTGTATGGAGCCACATTTCCGGACGACGGGGATAACCTCGATGAATTGCTGAGTCGTCTGGAAAAAGGAATAAGCAACATGCTGGCTATCAATAGCGTACGAATTCCGTTAAATTCACTTACTGTTTCGAATATTGAGAACTATAAAAAGAAACTCAGGCAATATAAAAAGTTTTTTTGAATCAATAATCCGAAGTTATTATTGTTTCATAAATAGTGAATAAAATTGTTTAAATATATTACCGGTTTTTTACTTGTTAGCAGATAAAAATATGGTATAATAAACTCTGGACTGCTAGCTTAAAGGTTGTATGTTGATTTTATAATGTATACAAAGTACATTGCTCATAATATTCAAGGAGGGAAATACATGGCAAAAAAAATGAAAACAATGGACGGTAATACCGCAGCGGCTCATGTGTCGTATGCATTTACCGAAGTTGCTGCAATTTATCCCATAACGCCGTCATCAAATATGGCCGAATCAATCGATGAATGGTCTGCAGCAGGCAAAAAAAATATTTTCGGCCAAACTGTCAAAGTAGTAGAAATGCAGTCTGAAGCAGGTGCTGCAGGAGCAGTACATGGTTCTTTACAAGCGGGGGCGCTTACCTCTACTTATACAGCATCCCAAGGCTTACTGCTGATGATTCCGAACATGTACAAAATAGCCGGTGAACTGCTTCCCGGTGTATTCCATGTTTCGGCACGTGCTGTAGCGTCTCATGCTCTTTCAATCTTCGGTGATCATTCCGATGTTATGGCTGCCCGCCAGACAGGATTTGCAATGTTAGCTGAAGGCAGTGTTCAGGAAGTTATGGATTTAGCTGGTGTTGCACATCTGTCCGCAATAAAAGGAAGAGTTCCTTTCTTAAACTTCTTTGATGGCTTCAGAACTTCTCATGAAGTTCAGAAAATTGAAGTGCTGGAAAATGAAGATTTTGCTAAACTTGTTGACTGGGATGCAATTGACGAGTTTAGGAAACGTGCTTTAAATCCTGAGAACCCAGTTACTCGCGGAACAGCACAGAATCCTGATATATTCTTCCAGGCAAGAGAGGCCAGTAATCCGTATTACGAATCTATTCCTGATATTGTTAACGACTACATGCAGAAAATATCTGAGCTTACAGGTCGCCAATACAAGCCTTTCAATTACTATGGTGACCCAAATGCAGAATATGTCATCGTTGCTATGGGTTCAGTCACAGAGACCTGTGAAGAGGTTGTTGACTATCTGAATGCCAAAGGCGAGAAGGTTGGTATTCTGAAAGTACATCTTTACAGACCATTCTCATCAAAGTACTTCTTTGATGCTATGCCTGAATCAGTTAAGAAGATTGCGGTTCTTGACAGAACTAAAGAGCCCGGTGCTATTGGTGAGCCTCTGTATCTGGATGTTAAATCCCTTTATTATGATGTTGCCGATAAGCCCGTTATTGTTGGTGGTCGCTATGGACTTGGTTCCAAGGATGTTAAACCCAATCAGATTCTTGCTGTTTTTGACAATCTTAAGTCAGATTCACCTAAGAATGGATTTACAATTGGTATTGTAGATGATGTAACCAATCTTTCACTGCCGGTAGGAAAGAGCATTAATACAGAGGATCCAAGCGCTATTCGTTGTAAGTTCTGGGGTTTGGGTTCAGATGGTACAGTTGGTGCTAATAAGAGCGCAATAAAAATCATCGGTGACAATACCGACCTTTATGCACAGGGATATTTCTCCTATGACTCCAAAAAATCAGGCGGTATCACTGTTTCCCACTTGCGTTTCGGAAAGGCAAAGATTCGTTCTACATATTTAGTTGATGAAGCAGATTATATCGCATGTCATAACCAATCTTATGTTGGAAAGTATGATCTTATACATGGTCTCAAAAAGGGAGGCACCTTTGTGCTGAACTGCCAGTGGAGTGAAGAAGAGCTTGAGGAAAGACTTCCTGCAGATATCAAGAGACAGATTGCAAATGACGAAATAAACTTTTACACAATCAATGCAACTGATATAGCAGTTGAGATTGGCTTAGGAAGCCGTATAAATATGATTATGCAGGCTGCATTCTTTAAGTTGGCCAATGTAATTCCCCTTGATGATGCAGTTAAATATCTTAAGGATTCTATTGTTACATCATACGGCAAAAAAGGCCAGGCAGTCGTAGACATGAACTTTAATGCTGTTGACAGGGGTATTGAATCCTTAGTTAAGATTAATGTTCCCGAAAGCTGGAAGACTGCCGAAGACAGCAAGCCTGAGATGCAGGATGAAGAAAAGCCTGAATTCATTACGAAGGTTATGGAACCTATGAATGCTCAGAGAGGCGATACTCTGCCTGTAAGTGCATTCAAGGGTGCTGAGGACGGAACCTTCCCGGCTGGTACATCCGCTTATGAGAAGCGCGGTATTGCTGTTACTGTTCCGGAATGGCAGCCACAAAACTGTATCCAGTGTAATCAATGTTCGTTAGTATGTCCTCATGCAGTTATTCGTCCTTTCCTGTTTAATGAAGAGGAAAAGAAGAATGCTCCGGAGACAATGGTTACAATTAATGCAACAGGGCCTCAGTTTAAAGGCTATCAATACAAGATTCAGGTTTCTCCGCTGGATTGTACAGGCTGCGGTAACTGTGCAGATGTCTGTCCGGCAAAAGAAAAAGCTCTTATAATGAAGCCTTTTGACACACAACACCAAGAGATTGAGCATTGGGACTATATTTCCAAGAATGTTACATATAAAGATAATCTTGCTCCAAAAACAACTCTTAAGAACAGCCAGTTTGCACAGCCACTAATTGAGTTCAGCGGCGCTTGTGCAGGTTGTGGTGAAACACCATATATTAAGGCTGTTACACAGTTGTTTGGAGACCGCATGATGATTGCAAATGCCACAGGCTGTTCATCCATTTGGGGCGGCTCTGCTCCAGCGACTGTTTACTGTGCTAATAAAGAGGGTAAGGGACCTGCATGGGCAAATTCTCTCTTTGAAGACAATGCAGAGTACGGTCTGGGTATGTTCCTGGGTATGAAGCAGATTCGTGAAGGTATTGAGATGCAAATCAAGAACCTGATTGCAATGGATGTTCCTGCTGAACTTAAAGCTGCAGGTGAAGCATGGATTGCAAACATGGACGATGGTGAAGGCTCCAAGAAGGCTTCTCAGGATTTGATTGAAGCTCTGGACAATTATGAGCCATGCAGTGATGAATGCAAAAAGATAGTTGAATTCCTTAACAAGAACCGTAATCACTTTGTTAAGAAATCTCAGTGGATTCTTGGCGGCGACGGTTGGGCATATGATATCGGCTACGGCGGATTAGACCATGTACTTGCCTCAGGTGAAGATGTAAACGTTCTGGTATTTGATACCGAAATTTACTCCAATACCGGCGGCCAGGCTTCTAAGGCTACTCCTACCGCTGCGGTTGCGAAGTTTGCAGCATCAGGAAAGCGCATTAAGAAGAAAGATCTTGGCATGATTGCCGCAACATATGGTTATGTTTATGTTGCTCAGGTTGCTATGGGTGCTAACATGAATCAGTTCATGAAGGCTATTCAGGAAGCAGAAGCTCACAAGGGACCGTCCCTTATTATTGCGTATGCTCCTTGTATTAACCATGGTATCAGGGGTGGAATGTCCAGAACCCAAACCAGAGAAAAGCAAGCTGTTGAGTCAGGTTACTGGCATCTGTGGCGTTATGTTCCTGAACTTAAGGAGCAGGGCAAGAACCCATTCATCCTTGATTCAAAAGATCCCACTGGAAGTTTCCAGGACTTCATAAACAGTGAGGTTAGATATACATCATTGAAGCGGACATTCCCCGAAATAGCTGGAGAACTCTTCGAAGCTGCTGAGAAGCATGCTAATGAAAGACTTGAAGGCTATAAGAGAATGGCTAAAAGTGAATAAAAAATAAGATTATAGTTCTGCACCAATTGTCGGGGTGGAACAAAGCAAAATGAAATAGTTGTATGTAACTGGCAGATGGTCTATTAGATTGTCTGCCAGTTTTACTTATAAAGGCGGAAAACCCTTTTTGTAAGTCAACAATAGAAAGTAGATATTTATTAAAAGGCATATCAGCGGCCAGGTGGATTTATTAGCGACATAACTGGCTCCAATGCTCATAGGCTTCCTTTAGCTCTATAATTGCCGACAACCTGTCTTTCTCAAGGATAGCTCCCTGAAGACGCGCTAAAGTAATGTTGAAATTGTTTATTTCATTTCTTTCAGCGCTGAACTGAACCCTGGACACTACTTTTTCCCATGCCTTATTTAGTTCATCAGCTTTTTGGCCTACTATTTCCCATTGTTCATTCTGGATGTCTCTGATCAAGGCATCAATCAATCCGGGTATGTCGTCATTATTTCCCAACGGCTGTTTTAAATAATTTCCGCTTAGCATCACTGCCAAAAAAAGAATTATTGTGGCTAAAGGTATTGCAATTACTAAGAATCTTCTCAATTAATCTCCTCCTAAAAAGGCCCTTTATAATCGCCTATATCCGTAATTTTTGTAATGCGGTCATCATATTTGTCAATATAAATACTGCCTTCGGGGTTTAGAGTTACTAAAAAAACCTCAGAAATGTCGTTTATGCCATGTGCCTTTAATTCATTTATAAGCCAGTTTTTGTCCTTATTAAGCTGCCTTAGATTTTCTTCTATCAGTATGCCGTCATAGATTAATTCAGTACTTATACCTGAGTTCTTAACCGGTATATTCATGTCCTTGGGTGTCACCGGTAAGTGCTCGGCCTTTTTTAATATTGAGAGCTGGCCGTTAGACTCAATTATGGCAAAATCCACTTCATTGGGGTCAAATACGCCCTGGTTTCTCATAAGTTCAAGAATATCCGAAATTCTATATTTTGCTTTTTTTAATGCATTCTCCATTATTTTACCGTTCATAATCACAATAACCGGCTCACCTTCAAGAACCTTTGCAGCATATCTCCATTTCAGAGTGACAATCTCCATTAAATAGCCCAGAGCAGCCCAGGTTATAAGTCCTACCCAATGAGGCCATGCGCTGCTTGATAAATCAGTTGTCAGTGATGCTGCAATAGAGCCGATGGTAATACCCAATACATAATCAAAGAATGTAAGCTGGCTTATTTGTTCCTTTCCAATTATTCTTGTGAAAATTAAAAGGGAAAAAAATGCGATAATTGATCTTACCAAAACAACAAGGCCTTCATTCAAATTGGTTTTCACATCCTGTTATTTATTAATGCCAGTATTATTGTCCACAAACAATGATTCTTTATGCTATTATAGAACTAATAAAAAGAGAGGGAGATTTCGTTGATTATAGATTTTCATACCCATTGTTTTACCGATGAGCTTGCCAGTAGTGCTATTCCGGTTTTAGCTCAAAAGGCGAATATTCCTGCATTTGCAAATGGGACTGTAAGTGCTTTAAAAGAGTCTATGAAAAAATATAACATTACTTTTTCGGTGGTACTGAATATCGCAACAAAACCATCCCAGACCGAAACAATAAACAATTGGGCAGCTGAGATTCAAAAGGATAGCATAATAGCATTTGGAAGTATTCATCCCAAATACAAAAATTGGGAAAATGAGCTTATGAGAATTAAAGGACTTGGCTTAAAGGGTATTAAATTTCACCCCGAGTACCAGGCGTTTTATGTAGACGATGAAGCCATGTATCCGATATATGAGAAGGCGTTTGAATTAGGTCTCATAGTTGTATTCCATGCCGGGGTGGATCTTGGATATAAACCACCTGTTCACTGTACACCGGACAGACTTGATAAATTAGTCAGAAATTTTAAGGGTGGAACCCTTGTTGCTGCTCATATGGGAGGATTCAGGTATTGGGACGATGTGGAAAAATATCTGGTTGGCAAGGATATATATTTTGATACTTCGTTTTGCCTGGGTTATATGACGAAAGAGCAGAAACAAAGGATTATACAGAGCCATGGATATAAAAAAATAGTTTTTGGCTCAGATTCTCCATGGAAAAACCAAGGGGAGGAAGTGCAGAGAATTAAAGCACTTTGCTTGGAAAAAGACGCTGAGGAAGCCATATTATATAATAATGCCGCTGAGCTTTTGAAACTATAATAGAAGATTAATAAGTTAAAGGAAGGAATCTATTTAGATGGGAACATGATTGTAATAAAAGGCAAATACAATATTGCGAAAGTTTTTACTGGCAATTTGGAAGGTGAAGCAAAGTCACAGATCCTGGAATTATGTGATCAGGAGTTTGTAAAAGACAGCGTAATCAGGATTATGCCTGATGCTCATGCTGGTGCAGGCTGTACCATTGGTACAACCATGACTATATCCGATAAAGTCGTTCCCAATCTGGTTGGTGTGGATATTGGATGTGGAATGGAAACCATAAAGCTAAAACAGAAAAATATTGACTTTAAGAAACTGGACCAGGTGATCTATGACTTTATCCCTTCAAAGTTTAGTATTAGAAATATAATACATAAATATGAAGAAAGAATCCCGTTGGACAGTTTATTCTGCAAAAAACACGTTAATCTTGAAAGAGCAAGACTGAGTATTGGCACCTTAGGAGGCGGGAATCATTTTATAGAAGTTAACAAAGACAAGAGCGGAACACTGTATCTGGTCGTACACACAGGCAGCAGACATTTAGGAAAGCAGGTGGCAGAATATTATCAGAATAAAGCCTATAAAGAACTTACTCAGGCTGAATCTAAGAAAGAAAATCCCGTTAGAATCAGTAAACCATTGGCCTATTTACAGGGAGAAAGTTTTGACAACTACCTTCGTGATATGAAAATAGTTCAGCAATATGCCGTGTATAACCGAAAGGCTATTGTTGACGAGATTGTAAACCGAATGGGGTTTGAAGTACTGGAACATTTCACAACCATACATAACTATATTGATTTGGAAACCATGATTTTAAGAAAAGGTGCTATTTCTGCCCGAAAAGGCGAAAAAGTACTAATTCCCATGAATATGAGGGATGGAAGTCTGATTTGTAAAGGAAAAGGAAATAATGACTGGAATTATTCTGCTCCTCACGGTGCCGGAAGAATTATGAGCAGAACAAAAGCTAAGAAAACTATAAGTTTTAAAGAGTTTGAAAAAACTATGGAAGGTATATACACCACTACTGTCAGCAGGGCTACACTGGATGAATGTGCCCTGGCTTATAAACCAATGGAAGAGATTATTGAAAACATTCAGGATACAGTTGAGATACTTGATATTATAAAACCTGTTTACAATTTTAAAGCCAGCGAGTGATAATATGGAATCTGAAAAATATTTTATTGAATACAAAGATACTAAGATTTTTTATACTTTGATTAAAAGCAAGCGAAAAACAATAGGGATAAGAATAGATAAGAACGGTGAAGTAAAGGTATCAGCCCCTTTGCGCCTTGGTAAAAAACAGATTGAGGAAATAATACGGGGAAAAGCCGACTGGATCATTAATAAAGTAAATAAAGTAACAGAAATGAGCTCAGATATTGTACCCAGGAATTTTGTGAGTGGTGAAAAAATATTATATCTTGGTAAAGAATATACCCTGAAAGTCGTGGACAGGGATTTAACCAAGCCTGAAGTGTGTATGAAGAATGATACAATATCAGTGTACATACCTGTAAGGCTATCAGAAGAATCAAGGAAGCAAACAGTAAAAGAAACATTAATAAAATGGTACAGACAGCACTTCTCTGAAGCTGTAAAGGACCAAATAGAAAAGTATTCTTTGAAGCTAAATGCAACTCCCCGTAAAGTCTTTATTAAAGACCAGAAAACCAGATGGGGAAGTTGCAGTGTAAAGGGCAATATAAACTTAAACTGGAGATTGGTTATGGCTCCGATTGATATTATTGATTATGTGGTTGTACACGAATTATGCCACTTAAAGATAATGAACCACTCAAAAGACTTTTGGTCACTTGTAGAGTCTGTCCTGCCATGCTACAAGGAAAAACGTAAATGGCTAAAAGCGTATGGATACAAGCTGTGCCTTGATATGAACATCTTTAAGAGCCCAATTTAAAGAGTTACATAGAATAAACCAGTTTAAATACTGGTTTACTCTATGTGAAGGGGAAAAATATGGAGGTATAAGTACACAACATAAGTAATACTCATTAGTAAAATTTTTTCCTGCCCATAGTTTCTTGAACTATTCTCAGGGTTTCACCAAATCGTTGATAATGAACCACCTCGCGCTCTCTTAAAAAGCGGAGGGGGTCTATGACATCAGGATCATCTGCTATGTTTATAAGGTAGTCATATGTGGCACGGGCTTTTTCTTCCGCCGCAAGATCCTCATTAAGGTTTGCAATAGGGTCTTCCATTGATTCAATATATGCTGCGGTAAATGGAACACCATTAGAATCGGAAGGATAAACAGCTCTGCCGTGAATAACATAATTTGTATCAACATGGAGCTTTTCAAGCTCTTTTGGAGGAACTTTATCCATCAGCTGATGAACCATTGTGCCTATCATTTCTAAATGAGCAAGCTCTTCGGTACCGATATCATTCAATGTAGCTTTTGCTTCCTTGGTAGGCATTGAGAATCTCTGGCTCAGATAGCGCAACGATGCGGCCAGCTCACCGTTGGGGCCGCCGTATTGAGTTAGTATTGCAATAGCCATTCTGGGGTCTGGTTTTGTTATCTTAATAGGGTACTGAGTTTTCTTATCATAAAACCACATTTCTATACCTCCTTATTATTCCATGGCCAAGGATCGTTAATCCACTGCCAGCAGGTTGTATTCGGCAGATATCGAGCTGTCAGAGGGCCGTATTTACTTTGATACTGACGTCTTAAGTTTTCTGATTGTTCCAAGGCCATTTTATAGTCCCGAAGTGCATTCGTATCTGAAGGATGTGTATTTAGAAAAAGTTGTAGATCGTACAGAGCAAAATCGTAAGCCATAATTTGCTCTAAAAGCGTTGTTTGTTCATCCACGCAAAAACACCTCCAAATGAATTATTTAACAAGTTCAGGGAAAACAGTTCCTTTCTTCAAGCTTTCTTGTGGTGAAAAAATCTTATTATAGAGTTGGTATGGTACATAAGCTCGAGCCAGTTCGGGTCGTATAGGCATAACCGGTATCATAATAGGTTCACCGGTACAGTTGTTTCCCGTATATACTGTTGCTATGTTGAGATTATCCATTTCAATATTGCCTCCATGCTTGTTTCTTTTACATAATATGTACAAGCGTAGTAACTTGTGAGGACATAGAACCGTGAGAATTAATAATATACTTAAAAGAAAACTTAATTATAAGATCTGATTGCAAGAGAGGCGGCACATATTTGGTTATACTAAATGATACAAAAGCCTTAAACTTGATGAATGTGGGTAAATATAGGATAATGAAACTAGCTAAAACATGGGAGGTAGTCTATGGTTGATAACGAATTACGCATAAAATTAAACGGTAAAGATATGCTTATTAAAAAGGGCATAAGAATAGAAGACCTAGTTAAAGGATTAAAGGGGAAAAAGGATTCTGTTATTGTAGCTGTTTTGATAAACAATGTAATAAGAGAGCTGACATATCGCATAGAAAATGATTGCGATATCAGCTTTGTAGACTTAGCTTGTGAAGATGGAATAAGAATATATGAACGGGGTCTGAAATTTCTATTAATCAAGGCGGTGAAGGATCTGTTTCCTGGATATGAAATGCAGATTCGTCACTCGGTAAGTCGTGGTGTCTTTTTTGAAATTCTGAATTATCAGGTAACTCCGGAAGATGCAAGTAAGATTGAAAAGCGGATGAGGGAACTGGTGGAAATGGACATACCTTTTACAAAAGTGACTGTTTCCATTGATGCAGCCAGAAAAATATTCCTGAAAAGCGGGCGCGTTGACCGGTTCAGAGCTATAGAAAACCGTGAAAAAGATTATGTTACACTTTACAGGTTTGATGATATAGAAGACTATTTCTATGGTTACATGGTACCAAGCTCCGGTTATCTTAAACTTTTTACTGTAGAGGCTGATAATGGCGGCATTGTATTGATTCTGCCGAAGAAAGAGAATCCGAATAAATTACCTGATGTGCCAATTCCCAGGAAACTCTTTAATATTTTTAGCGAGTATGGCGAATGGATTAACATACTCGGGGTGGAGGATGTAGGAAAACTCAATGATGTGATAGAAAACGGCGGTCTTAAAGATCTTGTGCTTATAGCCGAAGCTTTGCACGAGAAAAAAATTGCACAGATTGCTGATTTAATAAAGCATCAACAACCTCAAAAAAGGTTAATTATGATTGCAGGCCCCTCTTCTTCGGGAAAAACAACTTTTGCTCAAAGGCTATCTATTCAGCTAAGGGTGAATGGTTTAAAACCACTCAATATATCAGTAGATGATTATTTTGTAGAAAAGACCAATACCCCTTTGGACGAAGAGGGGAAGCCTGACTATGAAGCCCTGGAGGCAGTTGATCTGTATCTTTTTAACAGGGATATAAACACATTAATCAATGGTGGCGAGGTTGAAATCCCCAGTTATAATTTTCAAACAGGAACCAGGGAGTATCGCGGCAAAAAATTGAAAATGACTGAGGGAGAGGTATTGGTGATTGAGGGCATTCATTGCCTGAACCCCGGGCTCACCAGTGAAGTAAAACATGAGAATAAGTTTAATATATATATCAGTGCCATTACCTCTATGCGAATTGACAGACATAATCGAATCCCAACTACCGATTTAAGACTTATCAGACGTATGGTAAGGGATAACAGGTACAGAGGCACTCCTGCACCTAAAACAATTGATATGTGGCCCAGTGTCAGAAAGGGTGAAGAGAAAAACATATTCCCGTTCCAGGAAGAAGCAGACGCAATGTTTAACTCCTCGCTGATTTATGACCTTCCGATGCTAAAGCCTTTGGTACTTCCATTACTGAAAGAGATAACCAAAGATATGCCGCAATATGCAGAGGCACGCAGGTTAATTGAGTTTTTAAGTTATTTTGTATCAGCACCCTCTGATCTTGTACCGGCAAATTCAATTTTACGTGAGTTTATTGGAGGATCGTTATTCAGGGAATAAAACCGCATTATAAATAAGAACGCTAATAATTAGCATTTTAAAACTAGTGAGGATACAATTCGTTCTATAAAGGAGCAATATGAAAAATTTACGGCTATACGCTACTGCAGCGTTTGGTACAGAATCTGTTGTGACACGTGAAATTAAACACCTAGGATATAAAGATACTTTTACTGATAATGGAAAGATTTTTTTTGATGGTGATTTTGAGGCACTATGCCGGACAAACCTGTGGCTTCGCTCGGCAGAGCGTATCTATGTTTTAATGGGTGAATTCACCGCTACAACTTTTAACGATCTTTTTGAATCGGTTCTTGCAATACCCTGGGAAGAATGGCTTCCGAAGGATGCTGAATTTCCGGTTACCGGAAAATGTGTCAAGTCAACCCTTATGAGTATATCTGATTGTCAGTCCATAATTAAAAAGGCAGTTGTTGAAAGGTTAAAAAAGGCATATAAACTTGAAACCTTCCCCGAGACAGGCCCAAGGTTTCATATTAACTTCAGCATAACCAAGGACAGTGTAATAGTTGCCCTGGACAGTACCGGTGATGGCTTGCATAAGAGAGGTTACAGAAGTCTTGCATATTCTGCACCCATTAAAGAAACTCTTGCAGCCGTCATGCTTAGAATAAGCCGATGGTCACCGGGGAAAAACCTTATCGACCCTTTTTGCGGGTCTGGTACAATTCCTATTGAAGCCGCACTGATGGCAATGAATAAAGCACCCGGACTGGACAGAGAATTTGACTGCCAGGAGTGGCCGATAGTACCCAAAAAAATCTGGTACAGTGCTCTGGAGGAGGCAAGAAGCCTGATTAAGCCGGTTACAGAGAAGCTAATTCAAGGATATGATATAAACCCCGAAGCTGTGAGTATGGCTAATTATCATGCCAGACAGGCCGGTGTATCGGAAGCGGTACATTTTCAGGTGAGGGATGTAAAAGATATTTCTTCAAAAGCCAAATACGGTTTTATCATTACAAACCCACCATATGGCCAGAGATTAGGCGAAAAGAAGGAAAATGCCCTGCTTTATCAAACTATGGGTGAGAGTTTTAAAAGGCTTCCTACCTGGTCTTATTATATAATGAATTCTGATCCTGAATTTGAAAAGGCATTTGGAAGAAAGGCCGATAAAAACCGCAAACTATATAACGGAGGGCTCTTAAGCTATTATTATCAATATTTTGGTCCTAAACCAGAGAAATAAAGAATAAAGTGCCGTGCGTCATGACTGCTTACGCACGGCACCTTTTCCTATATTTCAACTCGATTTCTAATCCCATCTTCTG
Source organism: Clostridiaceae bacterium (assembly GCA_012839205.1). GTDB lineage: Bacteria > Bacillota > Clostridia > DSM-8532 > DSM-8532 > DTU059. The sequence continues at coordinate 32,121 of DUNT01000061.1, read as the reverse complement.
GGATCGTTTCCCCAGTCTATACCTTCCCAGTTCTCCTCAGCGTACGGATCACCAATATCCTCTGCCCAGGGACCGCCCGGTAAGCCTTCAGGCGGACCTTCATCATCGATTATAGATTCAGGTGGGAGATAATCTTCCACTATGGGAGGAATCAGTGTACCATGCCCATGAACAGTACAGTATTCTCCTTCAGGCATTTCATAAATACTGTCTGCTGGGTAAGGATCATTTGGGAATGCAGGCTTGTACTCTACCGGTCTTTTTATGCCCACCTTTTTCACTATTGTTTCAAAAGGACAGTATTCGGTTGCGAGAAGATCTCTGTTTTGAGCATCTTTTGAGGCAGTACAAGCATCATATTCGACATGAACCTTACACGTATCGCTATAAGAAGGCTCAGTTCCTTCTATGAAGTATTCCTCACGAACTCTGCCGCCCCGGGGATCCCTTCTGCAAAGTTCGGTGGCAATCTTGCCCGAGTCAATACAAATTGTTCGTTTTACTATATTTGGTGGTACGGTGTCAAAAAACGGGACAGACGGTAATCCTTCATGAACTTTGTTCATAACGGCATTCCATATGAGTAATGCATTATCCCTTTCTTCTCTTTCTATCTCTACAGCTTTATCATAACCGTACCAGCTAACCCCTACATAATACGGGGTAAATCCGCAGAACCATTTATCCTTGTTGGAATCTGTGGTTCCAGTTTTTCCTGCTGAAGGTATGACCACTTTTTTGTCTTCTGCATCCGTGTATTCAATTATACCTTCGGGATAAGCAGTTCCCTTTGTAACAACATCTTGCAGCATATCATCCATAATGAATACAGTTTGTTCTGAAAACACCTGTTCTCTTTCAGGTTTTATAGATATAATGGTTTTTCCGTTGCTATCCTTTACCTCGGTAAAGAACATGGGTGTTGTATATATTCCTTTATTGGCAAAGGGGGAAAAGGCCGCGGCCATTTCGAGGGGCGTCATACCTTTGTTGAATCCGCCCATGGCTATGGATAAATACTGTTCTTCCCGTCTGTCAATACCAAGTTTGTTTAGGTAATCGAGGGCTGTTGGTATACCTACATGATCTTTCAACAGCAATGTTGCCACAACATTCCGGGACTTAAACACACCTATCCGTGCGGTTGTTAAGCCATAATTTGCTCTTTCAACATTTCTGGGCCATTCCTCCTCAGGTTTATCGTGCAGCAGATACTGTTTTACATCGTCGACTACTGTAGCTGCAGTTATAGCTCTGCTGTCAATACCGGGTCCATATATCAGAATAGGCTTTATTGCGGATCCCGGCGGACGCTCGGCTTGAGTTGCGCGATTGAACACACTGCCTTCTTTGGCACCTCGTCCACCATAAACACCTTTTACAAAACCGTCTCTTCCCAAGACAACCATAGCCGCCTGAGGCTTTTCATCGGTGTATTTATTATCAAATGAAAAATATTCAGGATCTGTAAAAACCTCATCCAAAGCCCTTTGCACCTTTGGATCCATGGTGGAATAGATATGGAGACCATTATTGTAAATGATGTCTAACGCTGCCTGCTCAGTATAATCGCCTGTCTGCATCAGATAGTTTTTAAGGTTTTTTATTACCTCATCTACAAAATAGGACTGATTGCTGGTCCTCATAACTTTTCCTGCTTCCGGATTATACCGGAATGATATCTTTTCGTTAAGAGCTTCCTCATATTCACTTTGTGTTATTTTTTCCTGCTCCAGCATTAGTCCTAAGATTGTCTTTGTTCTGGCCATATTTGCTTCTATGTTGTCTTCATTAATGGGCATATATTTGGTAGGCCAATTGGTTATTCCGGCAAGACTGGCACATTCGGCCAGAGATAAATCCCGGACGTCTTTACCAAAATAACCCTTGGCGGCTGTTTCAATTCCGTAGAAATTGCCACCCATAGGTATATTGTTAAGATAATATGTTAAAATCTCTTCTTTCGTTAATACTTTTTCCAGCTGTAAGGCCTGCCATTGCTCCTGAAGTTTACGGGGTACGGTTACATCATCACGTTTTGTAAGGTTTTTTATCAGCTGCTGAGTAATTGTACTTCCGCCCTCCATCTCAACATCAGCACCTAACAGCTTTTTACCATAAGTAATAACGGCACTGCCTATGCGTCTGAAATCAATTCCTTTGTGTTCTTCAAAACGCTTATCTTCAACAGCTATATAAGCATCGATCAGCATTTTCGGTATTTCTTCATAATTAATCCAGACACGGTTTTCTTCTCTTTTTAGTTCGGCAATAATGTTTCCGTCAGCGTCATATACATAGGAATTAAAACCCATGGTTTTAAACAATTCGGCCTCAACCATGGGAGTTGTTTTAATAATGCCGTAAACGCCGCCGCCCAGCAGGCCACCTGCTGCACTTCCCACTACAAGCAGCAGTGAAAAAACAATAGTAAGGGACAATAAAAAGGCCTTCAAAAACAATGCCAGTATAATCAAACCAAGACTTGAATTTTTCTTTGAAGCAGCGGGTGTAACATCTGATTTCTTGCGGCTTCCAAAGTTTTTATTCATATAGTATCCTCCTCGTTTAAGGACAAAAAATAATTCACAAAAGTTATTATAACACAAGTTCAGACACAGCAATTTATTTGCTGTGGGCCGTCGCAAGACGGTGTAGCCTGCAAAGCAGGCTAATCTGCTTAGTGTTTCAATGTTCTCGGGCACCCGTTGCCATTTTGAATTCCCGTGTCATTCTGAGCGACAGCGAAGAATCTTTTATGTTGACGTGTAAGATCCTTCGACTCCGCTGCGCTATGCTCAGGATGACAGCACAGGTAACGGGAGAGGTTATTCATACGCAGTATCAATGCTCTCGGGCACCCGTTCGAAATCTCCGATTTCGGTAACGGGAGAGGTTATTATTATAACACATATTATCTGTCGGTAAAAGTTACTGGGTATCTTTGACTACTAGCTGATATATATAATATAATATTATTCTAAAGTAAGATATTATAAATACAATTCTGTTTCAAAAACATAGCACAGCATAGTTAAGAATATTGACAACACCAGTTTTAGAACGTTATACAATTAAGGAAATACAGACCTTTACCTGGTAATGTATGGGGAAATGAAATCAATTTTCAAAAGAAATAAGACTATTATATATGAATCAGAATAGAGGAACTCATATGGAAATAAGTATTGGCGAAATAATTAAAACCAAACGCGAAGAAAAAGGGTATAACTTAAGCGAATTTGCTAAGTTAATAGAGATATCACCCGGGTACCTCTCGCAGATAGAAAACGGCAGACGAACCAATCCTAAACTAGAAATCATATTAAGGATAATACACGAACTCGATATAGATATTGAGATGCTTTTGGGCATTGAATCCACCGAGGATAGCTACCTTTCACGAATCCCGTCACTGCTTAAGCTGACGCTGGCTAAGGAGAGAAATCTAAAAACTCTGTCTGATCCGGATGTAGTCAGAAAAATCAGTACTTTCTCTGATCGTGTCCTGGAGGCAAAATATATTTTAGAAAGCCCGGAATTATACAGTCTGTTTTTAGAAGACGTATTAATCCAGACAGAGAATACTTTAAAGAGATATATGGCTCTCCGGTATCTGATTGTAAATAATGACAGATTTTAAGAGTAACTTTTGTATCACCTGTTTTAGAGTGGAATTTACTAGTTCAAATGAGGGTAAATCAAAATTCAAATAAAGATTTAAAATTAATCTTGACCGATAGCTGCTTTATCAGTATAATATATCTTGTTCTGCGCTTGTAGTAAAGTGCAATAACTTTCCTCAATAGCTCAGTCGGTAGAGCATTCGGCTGTTAACCGAAGGGTCGTTGGTTCGAGTCCAACTTGAGGAGCCATATGCGGGCCTTTAGCTCAGTTGGTCAGAGCCACCGGCTCATAACCGGTTGGTCCGGGGTTCGAGTCCCTGAAGGCCCACCAATAAATAGGAAGGATGATTGCAGAGCAATCATCCTTTTTAAAGTTTAGCCGGAGTTAAATACTGACGGCATTGTCTGGCACCATACTGTAATGTGGTCAGAAAAATTCGCTGTTCTCAACAACCCGGATTTCGTAATAAATTAAGGATTAAAAAATACGTCATACTATCCGGATAAATTGACGGGGGCATTTATGGTTCTTAAAGGAAGACTAAAACTTATATATGATATGATTCCTCCTTGCGATATTCTTTCGGATATCGGAACTGACCATGCATTAATTCCGGCATTTGCTCTTCTTAGTGGCCGCTGTAAAAGAGCAATAGCCAGTGATATAAAGTCCGGCCCGTTGGAAAGGGCAGAAAGAACCCGCAAGAAATATATGTTGATGAATAGTATGGAATTACGTGTGGGGAGCGGTCTGGAACCCATTCGGGAGCAAGAAGCAGATGTTATAGTCATGGCAGGAATGGGAGGCGCTTTGATTACCGAACTGATTTATGAGTCAATGGATATAGCTCAAAAGGCAAGTTGTATCCTAATTCAGCCAATGACTAACAAGGAACTAATCCGCCCGTTTTTATGGGAAAATGGTTTTGAGATTATCGATGAATGTCTGGCATGTGAAGGCAGCAGAATCTATCTGGTAATCTCAACCAAATATACCGGAAAGCGAAAGGAAAACTGGAATAGAATCCAGGAAGTTATTGGTGATGTATTACTCAATAAAAAAGATCCCTTGTTAAAGGATTGGGTAAAAGAACATATAAGAAAACAGAAAAAGGCCGTCAGCGGTTTAAAGCGTGCCAAGACCACGTATAATGCTGAAAAAATTAATATGGAGGAAAGGCTTTTAAAAGAGCTGATGTTACTTTTTAATTCCTTAGGAGGCTGAATAAATGAAGTTAAGAAACCTAATAAACTATATAGAGGAGATGGCCCCCATCTCACTTCAGGAGGTCTATGACAACAGCGGTTTGGTTCTTGGAAATCCCGACACAGAGATATCTAAAGTGCTGGTATGTCTTGATGTTGATAATGAGGCCATTGACCATGCAATTTCGGATAATTGCCAACTGGTTTTATCTCATCATCCTACAATATTTAAAGGATTGAAGAATTTTACCGGAACAACTAAAGAAAGCGGTATTTTGATTAAAGCAATAAAGAATGATTTAGCACTCTACAGCAGCCATACAAATTTTGACTCAGCTGACGGTGGCCTTAGTGATTTGTTGTGTGATAAGCTGGGACTGAAGAATATAAAAGTCTTAAAAACTACATCCTTTGATTCAGCTGAATATGGTGCCGGAAGATATGGAGAAATCAGGTCCACTGGAGGAATGGAGTTTATCAGCAGGGTAAAATCAAAGCTGTCTCTTGATAGTATCAGGTATGTAGGGGATATTCCCCAGACAATAACGAAGGTAGCTGTTTATAATGGTTCATATGACAGAGATATCCTGGATAATCTTATCGGTATTAGTCCTGTTGTTCTGATTACAGGAGATTTAAAATATCACGATGCCCAGGAGCTTTTATATAACGGGATATTCACAATTGATGCAGGGCATTACGGAACGGAGATAATTTTTGTGGACGTGATGGCGGATATTATTGAGGAGCGCTTTTCAAATATAAATGTAATACGATACAAAGGAAAAGATGTTTTTACTTATTATTAATATACTTAAATCACAAATATGAACAGACATTTTTATATAACAAAAAGCAACAAAAAGGAGTTAACAAATGGCTTACAAACTTATGGCGGTAGATATAGACGGCACTCTATTAAATAATAATGGCCAGCTTACCGAGAATAATAAAAATGCAATCAGGCAATGGGTTGACAAAGGTCTCATATTTACCATTGCATCAGGCAGACCCATACAGGGTGTCGAGAAACTGAACGAAATACTGAATCTTGATGTGCCCTTCATTACATATAATGGGGCTATGGTTGTTCTGGGAAAGTCAAAAAAGGTACTATATGAGCAAAAGTTGTCCCGAAATGATTCAAGAGATATTATCAGGTTAGGTGAAAAATACAATGTAACCATCATCATATGGAATGATAACAGGGTTTATGTACCTGAACTTAATGAGAGAGTAAATAACTACAAGATGGCAATAGGGGTGGAGCCTGTCGTCATAGATAATATGGAACAGCTTATTGAAAACGGCGTGACCAAAATAATCTGGTATGATGAAGTTGAAAAAATAGAGCAATACCAAAAAGAAATTGGAAGATATTTAGGCGACAATATCAATTTCCATCCCTCAAGGCCATATTTCATGGAATTTGTCGATAAAAACGCTTCAAAAGCAATTGCAATGGAGAAACTGGGGCAGTATTACGGTATAAAGCAAAGTGAAATGATAGCTGTAGGAGATGGGTTTAATGATTTATCCATGATTGAATATGCCGGATTAGGTGTGGCAATGGCAAATTCCCCCGATGAAATTAAAGAAAAAGCGGATTATATTACACTATCCAACGAAGAAGATGGTGTAGCTCATGTAATACATAAGTTTATTTCAGAATAGTAATATATGATATATAAACATTGGGTTTGACAAGGAAAACCTGATATTGTATTATGAATTTATCTTTAATATAAAAAATGCTTTGAAGGGGACATGCAAAACTGATGCAAACGCTTAAGAGAGGGAAGGACCCGGCTGAAATCCGTCCTGCGAATCACAGTTTTGAACCGCCCTGGAGCTTGATAGCCGAAATAATAGTAAGCTATCACGTTGATTACGTTATAATCTGTTGAGTGACAGAACTATTTCTGTAATTAAGGTGGAACCGTGTGAGTATTAGCTCTCACCCTTAAATGTAATTGCATTTGGGTGAGAGTTTTTTACTGTATACCCGGATTGAACACGGTGACAGGTGATACTATAGAATATTTTAAAGGAGTGGACCTAATATGATAAATATTAAATTAAAAGACGGAAGCACCAAATCCTATGAGAGTGGAATCACCATTTGGGATATAGCAAAGGATATCAGCCAGGGTCTTGCCCGGGTTGCTTTGGCAGCAGAAGTAAATGGTGAGCTGAAGGATTTACGAACACCTTTGTATGAAGACTGCGAGTTAAGCATTCTTACTTTTGATGATGAAGGAGGCAAGCATGCCTATTGGCATACTGCATCCCACATAATGGCACAGGCTGTCTTAAGGTTATTCCCGGGTACAAAGCTGGCCATCGGTCCGGCTATTGATACCGGCTTCTACTATGATTTCGACTTGGACAAGAACTTTACTCCCGAGGACATGGCTGCAATAGAGAAAGAAATGAAGAAAATAATAAAAGAAGATATTGCCATAGAAAGGTTTTCTCTTCCCAGAAATGAAGCTCTTGAGCTTATGAAGGATGAGCCTTATAAGATTGAGCTTATTAAAGAACTTCCAGGAGACTCGGAGATATCCTTCTATAAGCAGGGAGATTTTACAGATCTCTGTGCAGGTCCCCATTTGATGTCAACAGGAAAGTTGAAGGCTGTAAAGCTCATGCAGCTGGCGGGTGCCTACTGGAGAGGTGACGAGAAGAATAAGATGCTCCAGAGAATATACGGCACTGCGTTTCCTAAAGCCAGCCAATTAGACGAGTATCTCAAGATGCTGGAAGAAGCAGAAAAACGTGACCACAGACGTCTCGGCAAGGAGTTGGAGCTATTTTCTTTTGATGAAGAAGTTGGCCCCGGTCTTGTATTATGGCATCCAAAGGGTGCCCGCGTCAGAATGCATATTGAGGATTTCTGGAAAAAACAGCATATTCGCAATGGATACGATTTGGTTAATACTCCCCATATAGGCAGAGGACAGCTGTGGGAGACATCAGGGCATCTTGGATTCTATAAGGAAGGCATGTATTCTGCCATGGATGTAGACGGACAGGATTTTTATGCTAAGCCCATGAACTGCCCATTCCATATTGCCATTTATAATAGCAGGATGCACTCTTATCGTGATTTGCCATACAGATGGGCTGAATTGGGAACAGTATACCGCTATGAAAAAAGCGGAACTCTGCATGGTCTTTTGAGAGTAAGGGGATTTACCCAGGATGACGCCCATATTTTCTGCGCTCCCGAACAAATGCCTGATGAAATCCGCAGAGTATTAAGGTTCTGCCTTTCCATGCTCAATGCTTTCGGCTTTAAGGATTATAAAATATATGTCTCAACAAAACCCAAAGATAAATATGTTGGGGATGACAGCATGTGGGAAGCAGCTACCAAGGCCTTGAAGGAAGCTGTTGCAGCCGAAGGCCTGGATTGTGATATGGACGAAGGAGGCGGGGCATTCTACGGACCTAAAATTGATATTAAGATAAAGGACGCCCTTAACCGTGAATGGCAATGCTCCACAATACAATTTGACTTTAATGAGCCTGAGCGTTTTGACATGACCTATATCGCCTCAGACGGGAGCAAGAAACGACCCTATATGATTCACAGAGCACTGCTGGGTTCAATTGAAAGATTCTTTGGAATACTTATTGAACACTATGCCGGAGCATTCCCGGTATGGCTTGCTCCGGTACAGGCAAAGATAATACCCATTTTGGACAAGCATCATGACTTTGCCAGGAAAGTTGCAGATAAGCTCAGAGACCAGGATGTTTATGTTGAAGTAGATGATCGCAATGAAAAGATAGGGTTCAAGATACGTGAGGCTCAGCTTGAGAAAGTTCCTTATATGCTTGTTATTGGTGATAAGGAGTTAGAACGGGAATCGGTTGCGGTTAGATCCAGAAAAGATGGAGACTTAGGCACAATGACCGTTGATGAATTTGTAGAAAAAATTGTAGAGGAAATAAGAACACGGGCATAAGAACCCCACCCGTTACCGAAGGTGTCATCCTGAGCGTAGCACAGCGGAGTCGAAGGATCTTTCACGTCAACGCATAAGATTCTTCGCTAGCGCTCAGAATGACACGGGGACTCAAGATGACAATGGGGTGCCCGGGAACATTGAATCATTAAGCAGCTACCGCATGCACAGCATGCGGTAGCGCCGTCTGACGACGGCTCAAAGCAATAAATTGCTTTGCTGAACTTATGATATAATAAAATCCTGATAGTATATTGGGGGTTTATTTTTTATGGGCGGAAACAATTATGCCGCAAGAAGCTATGGAAAAGATAGCAATAAGCAGAATTTGGACAAACTTAAGCAACAGCTTAAGACTAAAAATCCTGCCAAAGTTTATCTTTTTCATGGCAATGAACCGTTTTTAATAGATTACTATGTTGGAGCTTTAAAAGGACTGATTCTTGAAGGCGAAAATGAAAGTCTTAACCTGTCTATATTTGAGGCTAATATTAATATTGATGATATTATTGATGCCTGTGATACCTTCCCGGTTTTTGCCCAGCGAAAACTGGTGATAGTTAAGTACTCAGGTTTATTCTACAGCAAATCAAAGAAAAGCGCTGTTTCTTCAAATGACGAATATTTACCTGAAGAAGACGATGTAAAGCCGAAGACAGAATCCCGACATAAAAACAAACCTCAGGACGCATTAATTGACTATATCTCCGATATACCAGACACCACATGCCTTATATTTATAGAAAGCCAAGCTGATAAAAGGCTCAAAATATATAAACAGGTTGCGGCATATGGACTTTCCCTGGAGTTTAACCGAAATAAGCCTTCAGAACTTGTACCCTGGGTCATAAAGGGAATGAAATCATTAAAAAAGAATATTGAATATGAGGCGGCTCAGCATCTTGTGGCAGTCAGTGAACCAGATATGTATACCTTGAGAAATGAAATATTTAAACTTGCTGATTATGCCGGAGATCGAAAAGATATTACATTAGAAGATGTTAAGCTCATGGCAATCCCCACCATAAAGAGCATTATATTTGATCTTTTGGATGCTGTGGCGAAAAAAGATATACCAGAGGCATTAAATATCCTGAATGAGATTATAGCTCTAAAGGAACCTGAACAAAAGATTCTGGCTATGCTTTCAAAACAGATGGGTGAAATATTAAAACTAAAGCTATTGATGGATGATGGGGCTACGCAAGCACAAATAAACCAGTATTTTCAGGGGAAACACCCTTATGCTTTGAAAATAATGACCCAGCAGGCTCGCGGGATGAGCGTTGAGTTCTTAAAAAATATGTTAGAAAACTGTATGGAAGCAGAGGAAAAATATAAAAAGGGGCTTATAGAGCCCAAATTAGCGTTAGAACTCTTATTAGAAAAAATAAGCCTTTAACAGGGGTTTAACAACTTCCTGATTATCTAATAATACAGATGGGATACAGGTTTTATACAGCTGATATATGATAATCGCTTTATTGCAATTATTTATACAAGAAGATATAATTTATTGTAAGAAGATTAGTTATTTGGGATTTTCATAGCTTGAATCAATAATAAAAGATAGGAGCAGTTGTGTGCCCGGAAGTATGACAATAGGAGATGTTTTTAGTTATATTACGAATTTTTTGGGTCTGAATGGTCCATTAGATATTATCAGGCTAATAATTGAAATATCTTTAATTTCATATGTAGTCTATAAGAGTATTCAGCTTGTAAGAGAAACCCGTGCCCTCCAGTTGGTCAAAGGTTTGTTTTTCATCCTGATATTCTCAAAAATATCTGAAGTATTAGGCCTAAAGACTATTGCCTATCTTTTGAAAGGAACAATACAGCTTTTTGGATTCAGCTTGATTGTCATTTTTCAGCCTGAACTTAGGAGAGCGCTTGAAAAACTCGGCAGCAGCGGTTTCCAGGATATTATGCTGAGGAAAACCGATGAAGACAGATTCAGAACAATATCAGCCATCGAATCGGTTGTCAAAGCATGTACTGCTTTATCTCAGGAATATATTGGTGCCTTGATAATAATCGAAAGAACTACCAAAATAGGGGACATAGTTAACACAGGCACTCAGATGGACGCAATGTTATCAAGTGAGCTTCTGCTTAATATTTTCACCCCAAAAACACCACTGCATGACGGAGCCGTTATCATTCGCAATGATAAAATTAAAGCTGCGGCGTGTTATCTGCCACTTACCCAGAATCCTGGGCTGAGCAGGGAATTAGGAACCCGCCATCGTGCTGCCCTGGGTATAACTGAGGTATCAGATGCCATTGCTGTTGTGGTGTCGGAGGAATCGGGTAAAATATCATATGCCCACAGCGGTGGTCTTACCAGGAACCTGACCCCTGATATGCTCAGAAGAGCATTAACCAAATTCTTGCTAGACAGTGATACTGACAGAAAGCTTTTTACATTCAGAAAGGTGAAACAGGATGAACAAGCTAATAAATAATTTATTTGAAAAGGATTTGGTTGTAAAAGTTGTCTCCATACTCGCCGCTATATTGATTTGGTTTGTAGTATTGGATTTGGAGAACCCTTTTGAAGAGAGGACCATTGCTGTTCCTTTAACCAGTAATGTGGATGTGCTTCATAGCAATAATTTTCAGATTGTTGGGTCGCAACTTCCTACAAGTGTTGATGTCAAGATAAAAGGACGCAGAGAAAAGATATCAAAAGTTACTGTCAATGATTTTATTGTTTCCATTGATTTATCAGAGATTGCTTCTTCAGGACGCCAGACGGTTAATATTAATGCTCCTGAGTATATAGGAGATCAAGATATTATAATAATGGGAATTAACCCTACGTCTGTGAACCTTAATTTTGAGCGCGTTATTGGCAAGCAGTACCCTGTTGAAGTAGAATTTACAGGTTCCCTTCCAACCGGTTACGAGCTTATTAATTTAAAGGTTGAGCCAAGCAATGTTATTCTCGAGGAAAAGGAAAGCAGCATATCAAAGGTAAGTAAGGTAGTTGTACTGGTAAATCTGGACGAAGTTGATGATAAAAAAGAAATTGTTATGCGGGGAACGGTACTGGATGACAAAGGTGAAATTTTAAGGCAATTTGAAGGGAAAATTCCCATTATTGTTTCCTATAATCTTGCAAAAAATGTACCGGTTTTTGCAAGTACCAAAGGCAAACCTCTGGATGATTATTATGTGAAGGAAATTAAGTTTTCTATGCCAAATGTACGAGTTTTGGGCAGCAGAAACGTACTTGACGGCATTAAAAGTGTCAGCACCGAGGTAATTGATATAACTGATAAATCAGAAACATTTATAACGCCGCTGGTAACAAACCTTCCGAAAGGTGCCACTATATTGGAAGAGGATGCAGAACGTCTAACAGCCGAGGTAATTATTGAGAAATATATAACCCGCAATATTAATATGTCCCCTGGTCATGTTTCGATTTTCCACGGGGATAACACGGGAAATATGAGTTATAGGGTTACTAATGATGCAATACCTATCACTGTAAAAGGTAAGAGTGAAGATGTAAATGCTATAAAAGCCACTGATATAAGACTGTCAATAAATGTGAGCGATCTTTTGCCCGGAGAACATGAAGTTCCGCTTACAGTTACTGTCCCCAATAATGTAACTCTGATAGGAGAGTACAGTGTAAATATAATTATTACTCCAAACGATGATAATGACCTGGGAGGATGACAGAAATAAACCGGATGATATAACCGAAATAGTAGACAGACTAATGCCGGAGGAAATTTTCATGAAATATATTTTTAAGAATGCTATGGTACTGACCATGAATAACCAAGAAATATCAGAATCCTGCGATGTTCTTGTAGAGGATGATGTAATCAGTGCCATTGGTAGTCTTAATGATGAACAGAAAAATAATGCGAGGGTAATTGATGCATCTGGAAAACTTCTGATGCCGGGGCTTATTAATGGTCACTGTCATGTTCCAATGACTCTCCTACGAAATTATGCTGATGATATGAGTTTACAGACCTGGCTTTTTGATCATATTTTTCCTGTTGAAGAAAAACTTCAGGGGGAGGATATTTATTACGGGTCGCTTCTGGGAATCATGGAAATGATTGCATCAGGTACCACATGCTTTATAGATATGTATGATCATATGAATGACTTAGCCCGGGCTGTTGAGGAATCAGGAATTCGTGCACAGCTCTCCAGAGGAATGATAAATACAGGCGAGGGGCCTGATTTTTCCGATGATACCCGTTTAAATGAAACTATTGATTTTTACAAAAGGTGGAACGGAGCTGCCAATGGCAGAATTACCGGAGCTTTTGCCCCTCATGCTATTTATACCTGCTCTCCTGCCTATATAAGGGCAATAGTTGAAACTGCACAAAAGTACGGAGCACCCATCCATGTGCATTTGGATGAAACCCTGGTTGAGCATGAAGATTGTCTGAAAAAGTACGGCAAAACACCTGCAAAACATTTATATGATCTTGGAGTCTTTGAGCAAAAAACTGTAGCAGCCCATTGTGTATGGATAACAGAAGATGATGCAAGAATTCTAGCCGATAATAAAGTCACCATGACACATAATCCATCAAGTAATCTTAAACTTGCCAGCGGAATTGCACCTGTTCCAAATGCTTTAAACATAGGAGTCAATGTGGCTTTGGGAACCGATGGCGCATCAAGCAATAATAACCTTAATATGTTTGAAGAAATAAATCTGGCGGCTCTTATACATAAGGGAGCAAATCAGGATCCATTGCTTATAACTGCTATGGAATCATTAAAAATGGCCACCGTTAACGGTGCCATAGCCATTGGCATGGATAATCTGGGGGTTATTAAAGAAGGGGCAAAAGCAGATATTATAATGATAGATATGGATAAACCCCATCTGATGCCGGTTCATAATGTGGTTTCGGCGCTGGCATATTCGGTTCAGGCCTCCGATGTGTGCCTGACAATGGTTGACGGTGAAATACTCTATGAGAATGGTGAATTCAAGACCATTGACAAAGAGAAGGTCAGCCATGGTATAAAAAAATGCTATGAGAGACTATTCTGATGAGAAAACTCTTTTACTGTGAAATTTTTTATCGAATTCTTATTAAGCGGCGATATCCTGCAACAATTTAGCACTCCATCTCCAACATCAGTTTTCTAGTCGTGCTCGCCACGCAATCCTTGCTGCGCTTTAAATTGTAGCAGGTCGTGCCGCTTAAACTATATGATTTTTACATTTGATGTTTCACACAGGCTCTTTTGGTATTACAACAACTGTGGAGTAATTAACGTAATTCACCATACCCGGTTTTGCACCCGAAGGCTTTCTAACATTTCTTATCCGGGTATAGTCAACCTCAGCTTTGGAGGATGACCTGGCCTTACTGAACCAGGCTGCATATTCGGCAGCCTCGATTAATGTAGAATCGGGAACATCTTTTCCTTCAGTTTTTATTACCACATGAGCGCCGGCAAAGTTTTTGATGTGAAGCCAGATGTCCTCATGCCTTGCCATTTTCAGTGTTAGCTTATCATTTTGTTTATTATTCTGTCCTATCAGAATTTCAAACCCATCCTTTGAGATAATCTTTTTAGGCAGGATTTTAGCCGGTGGGCTTTTTCTGGTTTTTTTATCCAAATGCTTGATATAACCTTGTTCTAATAGCTCCATTTGTATCTCAGACAGCTGCTGTGTGTCTTTTGAGTTTTCTATTGCAAAAAGAATACTCTCAAGATAAGATATTTCATTCTTAATAACGGACAATTCATTTTGAGCATATAAAAATGCAGTTCTGGCCTTATTATACTTCTTAAAATAATTTTGGGCGTTTTGCTGAGGAGACTTATCCTTGTCAAGAGGGATATCGACACTCTCATTATTATCACTGTAATAGTTTGTAACCCTTGCTGTATCCATCCCTTTTGAAAGAGAATAGATATTTGCGGTTATGAGTTCCCCGAATAGTCTGTATTTATCATAATCCTTGTTTTCTTCACAGGTCTGTAAATTTATTGCTAACCGCTTTTCGCTTTTTTCCAGCAGCCTGGACACTTTAGTCTGAAGATTTTTTGCTTTTTGAGTATTAAACTCATTCTTATTTTTTAAAGCAAAATACTCTTCAACAGCATCACTTATGGAGCCAAAGCCTTTGGAAGAAGAATACTGAAGAAGCCCAATACAATGGAAATCAACAGGTTTTCCTGTATTATCAAATATAACTGTTGGAAATACTATATCCCTTGTCAGTTCATCCATAATATTCTTTATAGTTTCAGTAATTCTCAGTAGCTCACGAAAAGCCAGCTTATTAGCAGGTGTAGATTCATCTATTTGCGCCCGAAAACATATTTCCCTGCACAAAACAGGTGAAAAACCTTTTAGTTTGTCAAGCAGGAAGGATTCAACCTTTTTCCCACATTGTGAAGCCGAGTTCAATAACACATCCAATGTATTGTCTGATGCAGGATCAAGTTTGTCCTGTGGAGGCGGAAGCACATAAGCCCTGGCCGGGAGCAGTTCACGGACACGATTTACATCGCTGCCAACATGCTTTAAGGCATCAATAATATAATTATCCTTGTTGAGAATAATAATATTGCTGTGGCGTCCCATAATCTCAATAATAAGTTTTTTAATACTGCGGTCACCTAAATCATCGGTAACCTCAGTTTCTATTGTAATAATACGCTCAAATCCGTTTGTACGGATGTCCTTTATTATTCCTCCCGAAAAATGCTTTCGAAGCAGCATGCAAAAGACCGGAGGAGTATCCGGGTTTTCAAATTGTCTTTGGGTCAGATGAATTCTGGCAGATGATGCATTGCATGAAAGCAGGAGCTTGTGGTTCTCGCCTGCTGCACGTACTTGCAGTACAATAGCATCCCGCCCGATTTGATGTATTTTCCCTATCCGGCCTCCTGCAAGGGTAATATTTAGTTCTTTAGCAATTCTATTTGATAATACGCCATCAAAAGGCATTTGATCACCTCTTTATTACAGAAAGTTTAAAATCGTTTTACAAATATTTGTCATAATGATATAATAACATCTAGCAAATGGAGGGTATTATTAAAGGAGGATTTTACATTGTTGTTTAGTAAGAAACATGCAAAAATAGGCATTCTAATTGTATGTATTCTTCTGTTTCTTGGTATCAATCTATTCTAATGCAGATAATTATTTCCACCTCGATTAATAATTTCCCGATACATTAACCTTTTTAGGGGGTGTAATCTTTGCGTCACAGTTATGGTAGGCCAAAACCCATTGCAGCAACTATGAATCGTCTGCCGTTAGTTCTTCTTCTATTGGCGGTGGCTCTCTTTATAGTTGCTGATTTACTTCTTGGTTTTGACTTTAACTGGGTAGACTATGTAATAGTTATCATTATAGCTCTCTTTGGACTAAAAGGCTACATAAAAGGATTAATAAATACTATTTTCAGCCTTGCTGGATATCTGGTGGGAATGCTTGCAGCTTATTTGCTTTCTCCAAAACTTACCCTGATAGCTATGCAAAAAACTAAACTGGGAGAGAGCATAGCCAATAAGTTAAATGAGGTAGTACCTGCTGTTTCTTTAATAGGAAACATGAAAATTACTGATACTCAATCTGAATCTGCATTGAGCATAGCAGATAAAATACCCGAGCTGGAGAATGCTATTGCAGAAAATACTATGCTGAAACAGCTAATGTCTGTTACTAATGCAGCTGTTGAAACAGGAGATTTATATTCCGAAACTGTGGTAACTGTAAATGATTTTATTGCCTTCAGTATATTAAAGGTCATTGCTTTTATTGTTCTGTTTATTCTGATAAAATTGCTGGTTGTAATAATAGGTAAACTTATATCCGGAGTTTTAAGCAGCAGCTCAATATTAGGAACTGCAAACCGGATTACAGGTATGGTAACAGGTTTTGCAGTAGGGATACTCATCTGTTATATAGTTTTTGTTATTGCTATTCCTATCTTAGGTTCAATACATATTATTAAGGTTCCCGAAACATATACAGAATCAATAGCACTGTCCTGGTTTAACAAACTCATTATGCTGAGAATTAAATGATCCTGGCAGTCAGATTATTGCGGATTATTCTTTTAAAGTGTATAATCTAAAAAAGAAATAGCAACTACCCTGTTGAACAGGATTAACCACCGGATAGCCGGTGGTTAAAATTTTGCTGATTACAGTAGTGATTGAAGGGATTAACATATGAGCAAGCAACTTAAGGCCGACTTATCAATTTTTAGTATAACTATTATATGGGGTTCATCTTTTATTGTAATGAAAAACATATCTGATGACATTCCCGCTTACGCTTACCTTGCCATGAGATTTCTGGTGGCTTCAATTATATTGGCAATTGTTTTTAATAAAAGACTTAAGGGAATAAATCTGGGCGATATAATGCGGGGTTCTTTAATTGCTGTTCTGCTGTATGCCGGCATGATGCTTCAGGTTCTGGGACTTAAAACCACAACGGCTTCCAATTCAGCCTTTATAACCGGGCTCTGTGTGATTATGGTTCCTATAATATCGGTATTTCTATTAAAAAAGAGACCGCCTGTGAACGCAGTTATAGGAGTTTTTCTGGCAGCAGTGGGGCTTTTTTTTCTTACAGGTTTCCAGGGAAATTGGGTAAAAGGTGATACCTTAACTCTTATTTGTGCAATATGTTTTGCACTACAGATAATTTTTATTGACAAGTTTGCATCAGATATGAATATATATCATCTGGCATTTATTCAAGTTGCGGCAACAGCCGTATTCTACCTTATAACCTGGGCAGGAGTTGCTTTTACATCTGATAATCCGGATCCTATCGCTTTTGATTCCAAAGTTATTCTTACCATCCTTTATACAGGAGCATTGGGAACAGCATTTGGTTATAGTGTTCAGACCATAGCCCAGAAATACACAACCCCCACCAGAACAGCTCTGATTCTGACCTGTGAGCCGGTTTTCGGTGCAATCTTTGCCTTAATTGTGCCGGATATTCATGGGAATACTGAGGTTCTAACAATTCAAACTATTATTGGCAGCCTTCTTATATTATCGGGAATGGTCATTACCGAGCTAAAATTTCGGAAAAATATTCTTTAATAAAGATCATTTGACACCGTACTCTCAGGATGACAAAATCATTTGTCATAAAAGCGTAAAGTATATTTTATTTACACTTTTGCTCTAATTGCCGATAAATCTTTTAGAATAAATCTTTTTGGAGGCTATAGATGCAGTTTAAAAAAGCAGTTGTTGTTTTCGTTCTCATACTAACAATAGCCGTTTTATCAACCTATGGTTCAGGTAATTATATTTTTGCACAAACCTATGCTCCCGGACAGACAGAGGAAGATGGGCTTATCAGCGGTGTTGTCAAGGAGAATAACCCCTCACTGGGGTATATCACTCTCTATTTCGAAGATGGTTCAGGAATGAATCCCGACACAACCGACAGGCTGATTACCCTTCGCAGTTTTACGTACGGGTATGATATACCGGTTTTGAGGGACGGATATGAGGTTAGTGTCGATGATATTCAGCCGGGAGATATGGCATTTATAAAGCTGGACAGGGAAGGATATATAGAAAAAATCAGCACAAAAAGCTATTATACATCTGTGTACGGTACAGTCCATTTAAAAGGGGCAGCTTGGCTGATTTTAAAAAAGGATGATGGTAGCTTTGTAAATTATACTTTATCAGGAACCATTCCCATTTATAAAAACAACCGGCCTTGCACAATTTCTGAGATTGTGGTGGGGGACAGGATACGGGTTCTGGCACAGACAAACGGCCCCAACATCCATATAGCAGGTATTGATATAGAAAAGCAGACCAGACCCATCGGCGGAATATATAGAGGGAAAATTGAGTTTTTCGACAGTATTAACACTTCACTTGCTGTATCAGGAGTGCAGGAGTTCATTAACGGAAGATGGGAATATACTCCCGGTATAGGAATACAAAACTTTAAGTACAGTAGCGAATATAAGGAACTGCCTCCTAAAAGATTCGGAGGAACAGTCTATTTTGCCACGAAGAAGGAATATGACGGAATTGATAAGATCGTCAAGGCATCCTTCAGAACTTTATCCGGATATAGTAAAACCACCAGAGATAATCTTCTCAGCATGACTGACGGAGGAATACTTTACCTGGAAAACAGTTCCGATATAATCAGCTTTGACAAGAACACCATTGCAATTAAAGACGGAAGACTGGTGGATATAAGTGCTTTAAACACCTTAGACCCGTTAAAAATCTCAATGGAAAAATCTCTGTACGACACTAAATATATTGCCAGTGTAATAGTCAGTGAATCTATTGTTCAAAATGGTCTTGTTTTATACAGAGGCCGTATTAAGAATGTTGATCCGTTAAAGAGTATAACAGTTGAATCATTTGTTGAATTAGACGGAGTAAGCTGGAGATTCACTAATACTCCGAAAACATTTGATATTGATCTTTCTGTCAGCCGTCTGATTGAAACTGACGGAGTAGGGAATATGCGTTACCTGGATTCATCGTATGTTAACCAGAGTGTTTACATAGTGGCAGAGGGAAGTAAAATTGTGCTGATGAGTACTGCTCCCTATGTTGATGAACCGGTTAGGGGACGTGTTGCCAGCATCACAAGGAGCAATAGCGAAGACAATGATGAGGGCGACAACGATAACACAGAAATAATTATTCCTTCAGTTTTGGGTCTGACCGAGGTCAAAATATATGATGAAAGCCATGTTTGGGATGTAAGCCCTAACTTAAACATAACCATACCTTATAATTCCATCGTTATAAAAAATGGGCGGGTGGGGGATATTTCCCTGATTAAACCCGGGGATGAAGTCAGGATTATGCGACACAGCCAAAGCGGTGAGGGTATTATTGTATTGTGCCAATAAGAGGTTACGGAGGTTTGAGACATGAGAAAACTTAGCTATAAAATATTTACAATTATCCTGGTTATTATTCTTACTATGGCTCCGCTTGACGCACTGGCTGTTGAAGGGACCATGGGGTATTCAGCCGGAATCTCAGTTGTAAATCCTATAGAGAAAAGTGAATATCAGTATTCAGAGATGTGCTTTCTAACCGGGGTTCCCATTAAGTTAAGTGGAACTCTGACTATAAAGAAAACCGATAAAAACGATGTGGTAACGGCTACATATACCTATAGACTTAATAACGCTGAAGCTGACGTAACAATGAACAGGGTGTTAATATATACCACAACAAGAGAAACCAAAGCAAATGGACAGGTAACAGAATCTACCAAACTCAGCCGTGTGCCTACCGAAGTTATTAATATCGGAGGAACAGCTTACAGGTTGATTGATGCTTCCTTTACCCAATCCATGATTACTGATCCCAAGGCTGCTATCAATTATCATACCGGTGAATTCAGTGAAAAAAAGGTATATGCAATCGGAACAGGTACCACCAGAGATACCGTTACAGTTACTCTTTCGGGAAGAACTTATGCTTATGACCAGTATTGGAGCAGTACCGAAACCCAAAGAATTAACATGATGGTCGAAACAGATTTAAGAAGCACCAATCCCCCGGTTCAATGGGGCGGTGCAGCCGAAATAGTTGTATCAAGCGCCACTCTTCATCAGGTGAATTATTCAGAAAATGAGCCGACTTACATCAGCTTTGATGGCGGATATGTTAAAAAGCAGTGGATGGAGTCTACCCTGGATTATACTGCACGGTTTCCGGAGTTTGATAAGAACGGCCTTCCAACTGATGTGTTAAAGACCTATAACAGTACAGAGAGCTTGAGCACACAAATTGAACTGTCGAGATTAATGGTTCCGGATATAAAACATCTGAATGGCCACTGGGCCGAGGAACCCATCAGTATATTATTTGGCCTTGAAATCCTTCCGGGAACAGGAGAAAATTTTAGGGTTGGCAAATACTTAACAAGAAGAGAATTTGTAGGAATACTAATGAATGCTCTAAAGGAAATTCCTGCCGATACAGATGTAAGAGTTTCATCTACCACCAACTCAAGAAGAACTTCAAATAAAAATGTCCCTGAAATATCACCCTTTAAAGATGTTGAACCGGGAGATTTATACTATAATGAAATTAAAAAAGCCTATCAAAAAGGTATAACCAGTGGAAACGGAAATGGAAATTTTGGACCGAATATATATATCACCAATGCAGAAGCAATAAAAATGATTGTTTCGGCTTTGGGATTGGAAAACCTGGCCCCTTACCCGGCCGCAACAACACCATTCACCGATAATGACAGTATCCCTGCTTATGCCCGGAACGCAGCATCGGTGGCTGCAATTCTAGGAATAATTGAGCCTGATTACATGGGCAGGTTTAATCCATCAAATCGTTTGACAAGTGAAAATGCAGCCAATTTGATGTATGATTTAATTAATTATATGGGTAAAGAATTGATAAAAGATTACAGAGACAGAATAATTGATTTTTGACTTTAAGTATTGAGAGGGATATATTTATATGAAAAAACTTAAAGGACTTGTATGCCTTGTTTTAGTTATATCCGTTATCTTCGCAGTTTCTCCCATAGCAAATGCCCTGGAATATGGTTCATACCTTGAGGCAATGCTGGATTTTATGACCGAAATGTACTATGAAGGTATAACTGAAGAAGAAGCTCTTACTGCGGCTTTAAAAGGTATGTTTTCTCAACTGGATGATTATTCGGTATATTATGATAAGGAAGAAACCCAAGTTTATTTAAACAGTTTAAACAATACGTATCAGGGAATTGGAGCAACACTTGAAACCCATGATAACGGAATTCTGATAGTTGATATTTTTGAAGATTCACCGGCCGAGAAATACGGATTACAGGCAGGTGATATAGTTATTGAAGTTGATGATAAAACCGTTGTTGGTATGGATGCCGCATCTGTAGCGGTACTTATCAGAGGTGAGGCCGGAACCGAAGTAAGACTTACTATTACACGCAACGGCTTAAAAAAAGAACTGTCCATTATAAGAGGATCAATCATAAATAAGACCGTAAATTATAGGATTGAAGGGCGTATTGGCTATATATCAATTAATAGCTTTGACAGGGGAACATCCAAAGAGTTTAACGAAGCAATCGAGGAAATAAACAAAGCCGGGATAAAAAAGATTATTCTGGACATACGGGGAAATTCCGGCGGCTATGTTGATGAGGCTGTTGCAGTTGCCAGAAAATTGATTCCTAGAGGAATTGTAACCACACTGGATTATAAGTCAGAAAAGTTCAGTGATCAGGTTTATTATTCATACGGAAATCATCCGAAATATATAATAGCTGTTTTAGTTGACGAAAATACGGCAAGTGCTTCCGAAATACTGGCAGGTGCAATTGAAGATTCAGGAATCGGATTTTTGGTAGGACAAAAAACCTTTGGCAAAGGTGTTTTCCAAAACATCTTTTCAGTTCTGACTCCTAGGGCATATAATAAATATAGCCAAATCTACGGCGAAAAATATGTCACTGATGTCGAGTGGATGACATATCACGGAGTTTTTCCCGGTGAAGATGAAGTTATAGGCATGGTTAAACTCACAACCGGCCATTACCTTACCCCTAAAGGCAGGTCCATTAACGGGGTGGGACTTAAACCTCTATTAATTGAACCTAATCCAATATATCCCGGTGGTGTTAATTTATCAAAGATAGCACCCGTTGAAGAAAACGCAGAGCTTAATGCCTATAATAATGATGTATTAAACGCAGAAAAAATATTAAAAGCTGCCGGATATCTGGACACTTTGGCAGACAGGCTTTTTGACAATATAACTTCAGAGGCAGTAAAAAAATATCAGGCTGTTAACAACATCCCTGTAACTGGTATAATTGATAACGCAACAAGGGATATGCTCAACCAGACATTAAGCCAGCTGAGAAACAGCAATGACAAGCAATATGCAAAAGCACTGGAAGCACTGAGTTTATTTAACGATTAACAAAGGAGAGTCTTTTTTATACATGGAATCAGATAACACTAAGAACACAAAGGGTTTCAGTTTGTTAAAGCTGGCCCTCTTTCTGTTAATATTGATTATAGTGTCGGGAGTAGTATTATATGCTTTCTTGGACATAAACCCTTTTGTTGTACTCTCCGATGGGGTAACGGGGTTATATAACCGTGTTTTTACCGTCAGTACCAGTGAAATTGATACACTTAAAGAAACTGTAAAAACCGTTCTGACATTTGATGAAAATGAAAATGTTCATTGTTCCGCTGTTTCCAACAATCTTGCAGTGGCTACGGTGAGTTATGTTAAAATTATTGATCCCGACGGAATGGAGAAAGCATACATTCCAGTAACCTTAAAAGAACCTTTTGTTATATCATATGCTGATGAAACATTGGTAGCAGATTTAGCGGGGCAATATTTTGCTTTGATAAATAATAACAGGATAGCCTGGGAAAAAAATATTGATGAGCTTATTGTGAACGCAAGTATTTCAGACACATGGATTCTATTAATAACCGAAAGTAAACAATCCGGCTACAAACGGACAATCCGGGCTTATTCCAGAGATGGCCAGGAGGTTTCTTTCAGAAATGTTTCAAATTATTATCCTTTTTCAGTTGTAAACTATCCCGGATATAATAAAGCCTTCTTTGCTGTAAGCAGCCTTGAGGCATCCGGCCTTGAGGCCAACGGGATTTTTGAAATACTAGATCCTGCAATGAACCAGAAAGCAAGTATAAAAGGAGAAAATGAGATAATTGGAGGATGCTTTCCGTTAATGGAAGAAAGGCTCCTGATTTATGGAGAAAAAAGCATAATGACAATTGATAATGCCTTCAATACTGTATGGGAAAAGAATTATGAGGGATACACGGTAACAGCAGCGAATGCTATACAAAATAAATTTCCAATAGCGGCGCTTTTGGATAACGAAGCATTTTCAAGGGACAGGCGCTATCAGACCACCATACAGATTTATAATAATAACGGAACCGAAAAAACAAAATTTGATATAGATGCAAAGGTGACAGGGATAGCCACTAAAAAGAAAACTGCGGCTGTAATAGCTGAATCTGAAGTGCTTTTTATTAACGAGGATGGTGAGATTATGGATCGTTATACCGCGAAATCATATATTTCCGGTGTATATCTTGCAAAAGATGATCTGGCATATGTTGTTTCATCAGATGCTATTAGCCGTGTCAAAATTAAGGTAAAACAAAAATTCTTGGGTATATTCTAAGCCTCTTTATTCTTATTCCAAAAACCTGAAGCAACCCCGTAAGCCGATGTTCCCTGCGAAGTTTTCGGGATAGGATGCCATTCCTCCGGAAGAAGACTTAAATATTCAGATGCAGCAAACCTTGAATCTATCAATAATAGGGCTCCACGGTCATTTTCAGACCTGATTAGTCTTCCGGCGGCCTGCAGCACCTTGTTGATACCAGGATAGGTATAGGCAAATGCAAAACCCGATACCCCTTTATTCTGATAATAATTACGCATGATTTCGAGTTCCGGGGAGACCTGGGGCAGGCCTACGCCTACAATAATGACTCCGGTAAGTTTTTCTCCCGTCAAGTCTATGCCTTCGCCAAAAACACCTCCCAAGACACAGAAAGCAATACGGTTTTTGTCTCCGAAATCATTAAATTTTCTTAAAAAGTCCTCTCTGGCAGGTTCGTCCATTTCCCGGTTCTGACAGAGTATATCAAAATCAGGAGCCAAAGCCTTAAAAAACTCCAATACATCAAGCAGATATTTGTAGGACGGGAAGAAGACCATAATATTTCCTTTGTGGGAAACCGACCAGTCATATATAGCCCTGGCAGTTGATTCCAGATACTGTTCCCGGTGGCTGTACCGGGTTTCAATACAATCTTCATTAAGAACCAGAAGATTTTTTCGCGGGAAGGGTGAGGGAAGCCTCAGGGTAATATCTTCGCCCCTTCCTCCCAGAATACTCTTAAAATACCAAAGCGGAGACAAAGTCGCAGAAAAGAGAACTGCGCTTTTTGCCGAACACATTTTGCTGTCTAACATGGTACTCGGATCGAGACACACCAGCTTCAGACAAAACCTGGTCTTTTTTCCGGTCATCAGAGTACGGTAATTATCTGAGTAAATTTCAAGAATGTTTTTAAAATGCAGAATTTCAAAGAATACATTTACCAGCTTATCGGTGTAAGGTTCATCTTCTTTTTCTCCGGCTATCCAGCCTTCAGTAGCTGTTATAAATTCTCCAAGGGGAGCTTTAAGGCTATAAGGGGCATTACAGTCCATGTTGTATTTTACGCCACCAGCCTCAAAAGCAGGTTCTCCTGCCTGATTTTCCAAAGCAGCAAGCTCTTTTCTGAGCTTTAATAATGCTTTGGTTATTACGGGCAAATCCTTCTTTATTTCTTTTGATATATCCAGAAGCAATCTGACGTTTAATTCTGCCGAATACATTCCTCTGGCACGGTCAAAGAGGTTATGGGCTTCGTCTATCATTATAAGGTAGTTTTCCCTTCCTTTTTGCTCAAAAAAACGTCTTAAATATACTCTGGGATCAAAAATATAATTATAGTCACATATTATAAGGTCGCAGCTCAGAGCCAGGTCAAGACTAAGCTCGAACGGGCAGATACCATGACGCAAGCCGGCTTGGGCAATAATTTCCCTGGGGAAGAAGTCATGCTTTTTGAGAAGTTCCTTAACTACCTTACGGCAACGTGACATATAACCTAAAATAAAAGGGCATTTATCAGGGTTGCAGTCCTTTTCATCGTTAAGACAAATCTTTTCTTTTGCTGTAAGGGTTAGCACTTTTAGACGCAGTCCTTGTTCAGCAAGGATATTATATGCCGTTTCGGCTATCCCTCTGGTGGTGGTTTTGGCAGTTGCGTAAAAAAGTCTGTCTACTTTTCCTTCGCCCAGAGCCTTAATTGCCGGATAAAGAACCCCCATTGTTTTCCCTATGCCTGTAGGAGCCTGCACAAAAAGCCGCTTATTATCCTCCATGCATTTATAGGTATTATACGCCAGGAGTTTCTGGCCTTTTCTGTATGAGGGATATGGAAAGATTATGTCTTTAATAGACAGGTTCCGGATTTCCTTCCATTTTTCCTGTGAAATTGCCCAGGTGAGATAAGGGTAAACCAGTGTTTTAAAAAACCGCTGAAGTTTGTTCCGGCTATAGCATTTGTCAAAAGATTTTTCCTCATTTTTCTCCCGGTCATAATAGGTAAGACGTACAGTAACTTCATCGATATCTTCAAGTAAAGATATCAGATAGGCGTAACACTTACCCTGTGCCCAGTGAGCTTCACTAAAATTTTCATGAATTTCAGATAATGGAGCAGCAGAGGTTTTAATCTCCTGAACAATAATTTTATCTTTAAGTCTCCATATACCATCTGACCTTCCGTTCACTTCCAGAATACAATTCATTATTTCAAAGGTGTATGACAGATGAACCTCCGAAGCATAATTCCCTTTAGCTTTGTTTATTGCCTGAAGCTGAGAATGAGCCAGCGAGCCTTCATTGGCAAGACGATATGAGGAGAAGCTCCAAAGCGCATCATCCTTAACAGAAAAAGCCACAAGGTTTCGTACCGAAGTCTTGAAGTGCAATGCCTCCTCTTGATTAGACGATATCTCTTTATTATTTAATCTTTTTGACAAAACAATCTCCTTATTGAAGCATGGATTTGCATTCTGAGTGACTGTGTTTCCAAAACTCGTCTCTGTTGTAATACTTCTCTTTAAGAACATATGTTCACATACAGTATACTTTATATAAAGTATGTGGGTCAACATAAAAGACCGGCGTTATTCACAATATAATCCATGGCTGTTATTGGATTTGATAATTATAAATTTTGGATTTATAATTATTTTGACATTCGTTTATCAATGATTTATACTGAAGTGAGGTTTTTGAATTTTGGCAGCAAGGTGTGATTAATATAGAAATATATTAACTTAATCGTTTCACATTATGGCCGAGGTATTATAGGAATGACATCAGTCCAGATTTTGCCCGTCATATATTTGCCAATTAGAATAAAAAAGAAAGAAACACTTAATCTATTAAGATTGAGTTTACTATAACACGCCTAAAAAAAGAGTGTTTGAATTGGAGTGATATTTTTGTATGCTTATATAACAAAGAGATTATTGATGTCAATATTTACTCTTTGGCTTGTGGCTACACTTACTTTTACATTAATGTTTATGGTCCCGGGTGGACCATTTCTTGCCGAAAAAGCGCCTTCGGCTGCAACGCTGGAAGCACTTAACCAAAAATACGGACTGGACCAGCCTAAAATAGTTCAATACAAAAACTATATGGTCAAACTGGTTCAGGGAGATATGGGTGTCTCTATAAAGCAAAGAGGAAGAACTGTTTCCTCAATTATCTCCACCGGCTTTAAAGTATCTGCCAGAGTAGGTGGATTGGGTATTTTGCTGGCCATTTTGGTTGGAATACCTCTGGGCAGCATAGCTGCACTAAACAGAGGAAAATGGATTGATAATGTAATTGTTGTTTTTTCTACTGCAGGTATAGCTGTACCCAGTTTTGTTGTGTCAACATTGCTGATGCTGATTTTCAGCGTTAAGCTGGACTTGTTGCCTACATATGGGTTAACGTCATGGAAGCATTATATTATGCCGGTTATAGCGTTATCACTATATCCTTCATCATATATCTCCCGACTGATGCGAACAAGTATGCTTGAGGTACTGGGTCAGGATTATATGCGTACTGCAAGAGCAAAAGGATTGTCACAGTTTGTGATGCTTTTCAAACATGCTCTTAGAAACGCTATACTTCCTGTTGTAACATATCTTGGGCCACTGCTTGCCTATACTCTAACAGGAAGTTTTGTTGTGGAAAAAATCTTTACAATTCCGGGTCTTGGAAGTGAGTTTATCAGCTCAATTATTAACAGGGATTACACTATGATAATGGGAACCACAATTTTTCTGGCGGCTCTTATTATTATTATGAACTTGCTGGTAGACATTGCTTATAAGATTGTAGACCCGAGAATTCAATTTAAGTAGGAAGGAAGGTAAAATATGAAGCAAGTTAATAATAAACTCAGCTTACAATTAGATGTATCTGATTTCCTTCCTGCCGACAAGGAAGAAAAACAGAGTCTTGTTATAATGCGTGAAAGCGTGAGCTTCTGGCGGGACGGAGTACGTCGTTTTAAAAAAAATAAAATAGCAATGACCAGTTTAATTGTTATAATTTTTGTACTTATTTTTGCATTTATTATGCCGGGTGTTTATCCGTATTCCTATGAACAGCAAGTTAGAGGCAGTGAAAATCTTGCACCAATGCAATACTCCCAGCAGGAGCTGGAATTAAAGGCAGCAGGGGGCAAGGTGTTTCCCCATATACTAGGTACTGACAGCCTGGGTAGGGATACTATGGTCAGATTGATGTATGGAAGCAGGATTTCACTTTTGGTTGGTCTTGTAGCCAGTTTTTTAGTCTTAATCATCGGTTCCATTTATGGTTCCATAGCCGGATATTTTGGCGGAAAAGTTGATATGATTATGATGCGTATTGTGGATATTATATACACTGTTCCTGATATTCTCATAATAATCCTGCTTATGGTAACTCTGAAATACCCTCTGGAAGACCTTGCCAACAATGTTCCGGGCTTTGAGTGGATAAATACGATCGGTGTGGGATTAATCTGTATTTTTATTGTGTTCTCCCTTTTATATTGGGTTGGTATGGCAAGAATTGTACGAAGCCAGGTTCTTTCTTTAAAAGAGCAGGAATTTGTTACAGCTGCAAGGGCTCTGGGGGCCGGTCATGGTCGGATAATAAGAAAGCATTTATTGGTTAACAGTATGGGAGCTCTTATTGTCACCACTACATTGCAGATTCCTTCGGCAATTTTTACCGAGAGCTTTTTGAGCTTTATAGGTATTGGTGTGGCAGCTCCAATGCCAAGTCTGGGTTCAATGGCTGCTGATGCTATCGGCGGGATACAATCCTATCCCTATAGGCTAATGGCACCGGCTATTATGATAAGTTTGATTATTTTGTCCTTTAACTTACTGGGAGACGGGCTCAGGGACGCATTTGACCCGAAACTGAAGAATTGAGGTGCAATGAATGAGTGAATTATTATTGAATATACAAAACGAGCGCCTGTCATTCTTTACTGACGCCGGTGAGGTAAAGGCCCTCAACGATGTTTCAATACAAATGAAAGATGGAGATGTTTTAGGCATAGTTGGAGAAAGCGGTAGCGGTAAAAGTGTTACTGCCTACTCAATTATGGGTCTGACTGACCGGGCAGGAAGAATTGTCGGTGGAACTATTGAATTTAATGGCCATAAAATAAATGAAATGACCGAGAAAGAAATGCAAAAAATCCGTGGTAACGAGGTAAGCATTATTTTTCAGGATCCAATGACAAGCTTAAATCCTGTTTACACCATAGGTAATCAAATACGTGAAGTAATTATGCTTCACACCAATAAAAATAAAAATGAAGCTCATGAGCGAGCAGTAGAGCTTCTTACCCTTGTAGGAATAAACGAGCCGGAAAAAAGGCTGAAACAGTATCCGCATGAGCTTTCAGGTGGCATGAGACAGCGGGTGATGATTGCCATTGCCCTTGCCTGTGAACCGAAGCTGCTTATTGCTGACGAGCCAACTACCGCGTTGGATGTTACCATACAGGCCCAAATCCTTGATCTTATGATAGAGTTGAAAGAAAAAATAGGTATGTCAATTATTATGATTACTCATGATTTAGGCATAGTTGCAAACATATGCCAGAAAATAGCGGTAATGTATGCCGGGAAAATCGTTGAGTTTGGCACAGTGGATGACATTTTCTATAACCCTAAACATGAGTATACAAAAGGCTTACTTAACAGTATTCCAATATTGACTGACAAAGAGCATAAAAGGCTGGTACCCATTGAGGGGACACCTGTTGATTTGCTTAACCCACCAAAGGGTTGTCCTTTTGCACCCCGGTGCGACAGCTGTATGAAAGTTTGTTTAAAACACATGCCTGAATATACTCAGATTAATGACAACCATTATAGTGCCTGTTGGTTGCTGCAGAAGGAAGAAATGCTGGGCGGTGAAAAAAATGAGTAAACTACTTGAAATAAAAAACCTGAAACAATATTTTCATGTTGGCGGAAGTCTGTTAAAGCCTAAATATGTCAAGGCTGTTGATGACGTCAGCTTGTTTATCAACAAAGGAGAAACCCTTGGCCTTGTAGGAGAGAGTGGTTGCGGAAAAACCACATTGGGGCGTACCATTCTTCGCCTATACGAACCAACAGGCGGAAAAATTATATATGACGGTACTGATATTACCAATGTAAATATGTTGCCTTACAGGCGCAGAATGCAAATTGTTTTTCAGGATCCATATGCCAGCCTTAATCCCAGGATGACTGTAGCAGATATAGTGGGTGAGGCCATAGATATTCACAAATTGGCTCAAAGCAAGAAAGACAGGCAAGACAGAATCATTACCATGCTGCAGAGAGTCGGCCTCAACAGCGAGCATGCAAATCGCTATCCCCATGAGTTTTCAGGGGGACAGCGGCAGCGTATCGGTATTGCCAGAGCGCTTGCTGTTAATCCGGAGTTCATAGTGTGCGATGAGCCTGTATCGGCTTTGGATGTTTCTATTCAAGCCCAGATTGTAAATATGTTTGAAGATTTGCAGGCCGAAATGGGTCTTACCTATCTATTTATTGCACATGATTTAAGTATTGTAAAACATATCAGTAAAAGGATCGGTGTAATGTATCTTGGGAAACTTGTAGAATTGGCCGACAGCTATGAATTGATATTTAACAGCATTCACCCTTATACTAGATCGCTGATTTCGGCTATCCCTATTGCTGATCCAAAACAAAGCCGGGCAAGTAAAAGAATAATACTTGAAGGCGATGTGCCCAGCCCATTGAATCCCCCAAGCGGATGCAGATTCAGGACCCGCTGCAAATATGCAACAGAGCTTTGTGCACAGCAGGAACCGGAATTCAGGGAAATATCATCCGGCCACTTTGTTGCCTGTCACCATATAGATAGGGTTCAATAGGCATATAATAACGGTAAAGTTATTTTAAAGGAGCATGCTACATGTAATTTAATATTACATGCTTATAAGCATAGATTAGAAAATTTATAACTAGGTTTATAATGGAGGTACTAGAAATGAAGAGAAAAATTACACTTCTACTTGCAATAATCATGGTTGCCATGGTTATTCTGCCTGCATGCGGCGGCAAACCCGCATCGGGTGAAACTCTTAATGTTAATGTCGGGCCAGACCCTGACACTATTGATCCGGCACTCAACTCATCAGTTGACGGTGCTACAATGATTATTCACGCTTTCGAGGGGCTTATGAATCTTGATAGGGACGGCGTTCCTGTTCCGGGTCAAGCTGAGAAATATGAAGTATCAGATGACGGAAAGGTTTACACATTCCATCTTCGCGATGGTCTTAAGTGGAGTGATGGTAAGGACCTTAAAGCCAGTGATTTCGTATATTCATGGAATCGTGCTATTTCCCCTGAAACTGCAGCTGACTACGAATATATGTTTGAAGTAGTTGACGGTTATAACGAAGGCTCCTTAAACGTACAGGCACCCGATGACAAGACCTTGGTAGTTACTCTTTATAATCCGGTTCCTTACTTCCTGGAACTGACCGCTTTCCCAACCTTCTTCCCGGTTCGCCAGGATTTGGTCGAGGAACATGGTGATTCATGGGCAGTTGATGTAAAAACATATATCGGTAATGGACCATACAAAATAACAGAATGGGTACCGGGTTCACATATTACTATGTCAAAGAATAAGAATTACTGGAATTATGAAAAGCTCGGTATGGAAAACATTAAGTTTGTCCTGATGGAAGAGGATACTGCAAAGTTAAACGCATACCAGAAGAAAGAAGTTCTTTTCATTGATGACATGCCAAATGATGAAATTGATGCATGGAGAGACAAACCTGAATTCCATCTTGAGGGTCAATTAGGAACATATTATCTTTCTTTCAATGTTCAAAAAGCTCCTCTGGACAATAAGCTTGTCCGTGAGGCATTGACTCTTGCTATTGACCGTGAATTTATCGTTAAAGAAATTTCTAAAAAGGGTGAGGTTCCTGCGGGCGCCTTTGTATCCTTAGGACTTTCTGATGCTGATCCTACCAAGGAATTCCGTGAAGTAGGCGGCGATTATTACGATCCTTATGACTATGAAGGAAACCTTGAAAAGGCAAAAGAACTGCTTGCTCAGGCAGGATATCCCAACGGTGAAGGAATTCCTCAACTGGAATACCTCTACAATGAAAGTT
>DUNT01000060.1 GCA_012839205.1 Clostridiaceae bacterium | reverse complement strand
TCTGGGTAAAAAAGTACAGCGAAGATTCCTGAAGATTCTTCGCTGTGGTTTATGTTAATATATAAGATCCTTCGACTCCGCTGCGCTTCGCTCAGGATGACTATGGGGGGCGCTGCGCTTCGCTCAGGTTGACTATGGGGGGTGCTGCGCGACCTTCAGAATGACAATGTGGAGTGCTGCGCGGCCCTAAGGATAACATACTCTATGTTATCTGATACAACCTTCTAAAAAATCGGCGAATTCTTTGTTTATTTCATGCCTTGAGATAAAGCCAATATTTTTGTAATATATGGTCTCCAAGTATATGCCGCTGTTATTGTATATCCGTATATATACCGGATCAGCAAGTGCATTTCCTGTCGAGCCCTGGCTGGATGAAGTTGCTCCCATTGCCGGATCCGCATTACCCATGTCCATCATGCCTTTTGGTTCATCATTTGGTGTCGATCTGCTTTCGACAGTTTCGTTTTGCGCATCAACACTATTCACCAAAGGCATATCTTCGGCATAGCCGATATGGTCAGGAGCCGGATCTATTGAGCCAGGATTTGGATGAACTATATCCTGTACTGCATC
This sequence comes from Clostridiaceae bacterium, assembly GCA_012839205.1. Lineage (GTDB taxonomy): Bacteria > Bacillota > Clostridia > DSM-8532 > DSM-8532 > DTU059. The sequence goes on along the minus strand of DUNT01000060.1, from coordinate 7,831 downwards.
GGGAGGCATAGGGCGGGTCTGATCGGGAATATCGACACCAGCATCAACTTCGATATCAATACCCTGGTTGCCATCAGGTTTGTAGTTAAACAACCTCTCGAAATACTTATCACTGGAATTTTTAAGTACTGAATAATATCGGTAGAATTCAGCAATTTCATCCCGGCTGGTTAATTCTCCTCTGACATCTAATCTGCCTTCTATTTTGCTTTGCTCAGAATATACAATAAACTGAACCTTTGCAATATCTTCAGCACTATCTATACCGTAAATTTTCAGATACTCAACAGCATCCTCATCCTGATTATTATTGTAGCTTTCAAAGTTAAAAAACTTAAAAAGCTGGTATGAATCATCCTTTTTCACGGCCACCACGGCTTCTGAACCGGCTGGTTCGTATCTGTATACCTCGCTGCCAATCAAACTAGGATCGACACTGTTTGTTATAGTTGTAATCTTACTTCCTATGTCACTTTCATCTATCCTAAGCGGTAAGCCGTATTCAGCCCTTAAGTCATCAAATAATAAAATATAGTGTTTGTCCTCTATCTGAAATTGATTTACCAGAGGAGCGGCCATATCTTCTCTTGCATCGGCAGCTTCGCCCGGCAAAAAATCCGGCGAAGGCACAGTATCTTTTCCTTGCATTATGTCATATGCCAGAATGCTGCCGGCTATAACAATAGCTAATCCCAGCGCAGGGATGGCTTTTCTATAATTAAACTTCATTTTTTGCTCCTTTCCGGAGTGACTCAGAATATTGTTCAGCATCCGCCTCTCAGCGGCCTGGTCCGGTTCTATTTTGCTTAAAGAACTCTTAAATTCTTCCTTCTTCACTCCAACTCACCTTCCATTTCCATTCTTAATAAGTTTCTGCCTTTATGCAGCCAGCTTCTTACGGTAGACTTGTTCCTTTTTAATATCCGTGCTATTTCCACTGTGGAGTATCCCTCATAGTAATATAAATACATCGGGGTTTTGTATTTTGGAGGAAGAGCCAAAACCTTTTCTAAATTGCTGTCTATTGTATATTTCTGATCCACGGCAGTGTCTGCCACGTGTTCTATGCCCACCGTTTTTGACCACCAGTGCTTAAAATGATCTTTACACAAGTTGGTGGCAGTTCTAATCAGCCAGGCCTTTTCGTGTTCCTCGCTCTGGAAAATGGTTTTATCCCGCATAAGCCTGAGAAAGGTGTTCTGCACCATATCCTCTGTGTCAGCCTGGTTTTTCATATACATAAAACAAACACGATATACCGTCTTAACATGTCGATTATAAATGCGGGTAAGCTCTTCATTCGTACGCAATAAAGAACCTTTCAATTCTCTTCCCCCTTTCATTAATAATACGATTGAGCTGCCAAAAAGGTTGAGGATTATAAAAAATAATTAGTATTAATAAAAAGGTACCATTATTTATAACAAATAAACTCTTTTTAGCCATAAGAAAAGCGCCTGTTGGCTTTAGCCTACAGACGCCTGTTATTTGTTTTTTATGCCTCAACTGCCGGCGGATTATATCCATTTTTGAAAATTTCCTCGAACTCATCGGCTTCTAAGCGTTCCTTATCCAAAAGTGCTGTCGTAACATCTTCAAGCCTCTGTTTATTTTCTGTAAGGATTTCTTTTGCCTTATTGTAGGCATCATTAATAATCCTCTTGATTTCTATATCTATCTTAGCCGATATTTCCTCACTATAATTACGTGTATGAGCATAACTCTTGCCTAAGAAAACTTCATCATTTTCATCACCAAATACCAGATTGGATAGTTCATCGCTCATACCATATTTGGTTATCATATTTCTTGCAATACTGTTGGCATGTTTTAAATCGCTTGCCGCTCCGGTACTGATTTCACCCAGCATTAATTCCTCTGCTGCTCTGCCTGCCAGACTGACAATAATTTGTTCTATGAGCTGAGCTTTTGTGGTATACTGCCTGTCCTCATCAGGCTTAAATGAGGTGAAACCTCCAGCACGACCTGAAGGGATAATCGTTACGCGATCCACCTTCACCGTTGTTGAAACAATACGAACGGCCAGTGCATGGCCTGCCTCATGATAAGCAGTAAGTTTCTTTTCTTTATCACTGATTACTCTGCTCTTCTTCTCCGGACCCATCATAACTTTATAGTTAGCCTCTTTTATCTCTGCCATTGTGATGGCTTTAAGGTTCTTACGTGCTGCCAGAAGTGCCGCCTCGTTCAGGAGGTTTTCCAAATCTGCTCCGGTAAATCCGGGGGTTGTTTTGGCAATATCCTTTAAATCTACATCATCAGATAAAGGCTTGTTTTTGGAATGAACCTGTAAAATGGCTTCCCGCCCTCTTATATCGGGGTAGTTAACCAGTATCTGCCTGTCAAATCGACCGGGACGCATTAAAGCAGGATCTAAAATATCAGGCCGGTTGGTGGCTGCAAGAACAATAACCCCTTCATTAATACCAAAACCGTCCATTTCAACCAACAGCTGATTTAGAGTCTGCTCACGCTCGTCATGGCCGCCGCCAAGACCTGCACCTCTGTGCCGGCCTACAGCATCAATTTCATCTATAAAAACTATACAAGGAGCATTCTTTTTTGCCTGCTCAAATAAATCACGAACACGGGATGCACCTACACCCACAAACATTTCTACGAAATCAGAACCGCTTATGGAGAAGAATGGAGTTCCGGCTTCACCTGCTACAGCTTTAGCCAGAAGGGTTTTTCCCGTTCCAGGTGGTCCCACCAAAAGTACCCCTTTTGGTATGCGGGCTCCCAGATCCACATACTTCTTTGGCTCCTTTAAGAACTCTACTATTTCTTCCAGTTCTTCTTTTTCTTCATCGGCACCGGCAACATCACTAAATCTCACTTTAAGTTTACTGTCTTCAGTTGCCATACGGGCTTTACTCTTGCCAAAGGACATTACACGGTTTCCCCCGCCCTGTGACTGTTGAACAAAGAATACCCAGAAGAAAACAAACAGAATTACCATTGCAAACATCGGAAGCATTTCCAGCCACCATGGCGGGCTTGATTTCTTCTCTATATCATAGTTCTGCAGTTTCCCTTCGTCAAAAGCTTTATCCAGAATCTCCATAAAGGAATCCTGGGAAAGGAAACTTATTGAATACCTGAAATCAGGTGAAAAATTCCCGGATGCACGCTCTAAAACTACTTCTGCCTGAAGGGTCTGCACCAGTACGTTCTTGACATTCCCATTGTTTAATTCTCTGCGAAAATCGGAATATTTCATAACAGTAGGATTACTGATATTGCTGTATAACATAATAATTAGGGCTGTAATAACAAAAAGAATAACGTAAAAACTAAAGCCCCTGACTCTCTTCAAATATATTCAACCTCCTGCGAATACTATATAACAACGATATAATACTTCGATATAATACTTCATTTTCAAACTCATATAATGGTATCACACCAACTATAAAAACACAATAATAAAGATTCTTAACAGTAATAATGTTACAATTCCTCAATAACACATACATCAGGCAAATTACGATATTTTTCAGCATAATCAAGACCATATCCGATGACAAATTTATCGGGAATCACAATACCCTGATAATCGATTTCCAGGGGCACCTTTCTCCTGGATGGTTTATCCAGAATAGTACATACTTTTACGCTGGCACAATGCTTAGCAGCAAACAAATCTTTCAGATATGTAAGCGTTAAGCCTGAATCAATAATATCTTCCACTATCAATATATGTTTTCCTGTAATATCATAATCAATATCCTTAAGAATTCTCACAACTCCTGATGATACCGTTGTGTTTCCGTAGCTGCTTACAGAAATAAAATCTATACTTACATCTATTGTTATGGCTCTGCAAAGGTCAGCCATAAACATGAATCCGCCTTTTAAGACTCCCACCAATAAAAGGTCCTTGCCTTTATAATCTTCGGAAATTCTCCTGGCCAATTCTTCTGTCTTTGCTTGAATTTCTTCTCTTGGTATCAATACGCTGATTTTAGGCATTATTTTCTCCTCCGTCTTTTAAATTACTCCACGAAAGCATTAATATTTTTTCTGAATCCTTTCGTGCCCGATAGTCTTCTGAGGTTCTCATCCCCACAATCCATGCTATTTTGTTACCTTGGGCCACCAGAGGAATAGTATCTCTTTTTTCTCCGGGAACCTTCTGGTCAATAAAAAACTTCTTAAGTTTCTTTTCTCCATTGGACTTATACGGTCTTATTCTGTCTCCTTCCAAACGGCTTCTGACAACTATTTCACCGTCGAACCTGTCCAAATCGAAAAACTGAATCAGGGAGCTTTCATTAACTATAGTAAAGTCCCCCAATTGTGATATTTCATTCTCACTTAATATCTTGGCCTCCAAAGTAGCAGCAAGCTCTTTTACTTCGGTAAAGCCTTGTATATCTACAGGGTAAGAATACGGCTTAACATATTTTTTACCCGCTTTTGTGAAAATTAATCTGTCATATGATAAAAGAACTTCTATTCCGTTCTTTAATGTCACTTTCTTACCTGTACGATTATTTTGGCACAAGGTTATTATTTGGTCAACATGTACCGACTCAATGTTTTTTCGGCTTTTGTTTATTCTTTCCCATGCCAGCCTGATTATCCTTTTTACAATAGCATTTGATAAAGTTCTCAATCCGGCTGCCGAAAGAATCACAGCATCATCATCGTCTGATAAAACAACCGCATCATATGAGTCTCTTGACACCTGCTCAAGAAGATCCCTGTCTTCACCAACCAAAACAGAAAGTCTGTAAAGCTGATTTACAGGATTAACTTTAAACAGCCTTTTGATTTCAGGGAAAAGTTCATTTCTAACCCGGTTACGGGCATACTCTGAAGAACTATTGCTGCTGTCAGTACAGTAATGAATCTTGTTGTTTTCAAGATATTCTATAATCTGTTTGCGGGATATATTTAATAACGGACGAATTATTTTGCCCTGTTTCATTGCCATACCGCATAAACCATCCAGCCCCGAACCTCTTAAAATATTAAGCATAATGGTTTCGGCCTGATCATCTCGGTTGTGGGCTACAGCTATATAGTGGGAGTCAGTGTTTTTCAGAACCTTGTTAAACAGCTTGTACCGGGCTACCCGGCCGGCTTCTTCTTCGGAAATCCCCAGCTCTTTGCCAAGTGCCTTTATATTCACAGAATATGTTTTTAAAGGTATCCCCCAATCCTTACACAGTTCTTCTACATAGGATTGATCGTTATCGGCCTCAAGACCCCTGAGCCCATGATTAACATGAACGGCAAAAAGAGTTAAGTTAAATTCATCTTTTAACTCCAGAAGAACCTTCATCAAACAGACAGAATCTGCTCCTCCGGATAAACCGACAATAATTTTATTACCCTGTTCCAGCAGGCCTTTCTCCATTATGTTGTTTTTTATCTGTTCTACAAAACTCTTAATATCCATTGTCTTTACCGTGGGGTTGTTCATCATATAAATGATTCCCAAACTTTGTGAATTCGGGTATCCATGCCAATTCTACCATCCCGGTAGAGCCATTTCTGTGCTTGGCAATAATTACTTCAACGATGTTCCGTTTTTCGGTGTCATCATTGTAATAATCATCACGATACAGAAAGATTACCATGTCGGCATCCTGCTCGATAGCTCCCGATTCTCTCATATCACTAAGTACAGGACGATGGTCAGACCGCTGTTCGGGGGCTCTGCTTAACTGGGATAAAGCAATAACAGGCACATCAAGCTCCTTGGCCATGATTTTCAAAGAGCGGGAGATTTCAGAGATTTCCTGCTGACGATTTTCACTTTTTTTCCTGCCCTCCATAAGCTGTAAATAGTCTATAATAACAAGGCCCAGGCCTTTTTCCAGTTTCAGTTTTCTTAGCTTGGACATCATTTCCATTGTGTTTATACCGGCATTGTCGTCTATGTATATTGGGGCTTTGCCTAAAGGCCCTAAGGAATACCCTATCTTTTTCCAGTCCTCGGTATCCAGCTTTCCTGTTCTCATCTTTTCCAATTCAACCATGGATTCCAGCGCCAGAATTCTGTTTACCAATTGGGTTCTGGACATTTCCAGGCTGAAAATTGCAACCGGATAATTGCGCAAGGCAGCATTCACGGCTATGTTCAGGACAAATGAGGTCTTCCCCATTGCGGGACGGGCAGCAACCAGTATAAGGTCTGAATTCTGAAATCCCGATGTTTTTCTGTCCAAATCAATAAAACCACTGGGGACACCGGTTAAATCACCCTTATTCATACATAGCTTTTCCAGCTGGGTAAAGGTATTATCCAACAGTGTATTAATTGGTTCAAGTCCGGTCCTGTTTAAACCCTGAGCCAAATCAAAAATTTGCTTTTCGGCTTGATTTAGAACTTCCACACCTTCCATGGCGCCTTCGTAACCCAAATCAATTATTTTACCCGAAGTTTCGATAAGGCTCCTTAACAATGCTTTATCTTCAATAATTGATGCATAATGGACTGCGTTGGCAGTTGTCACCACTGAATTTGCCAGATTGGCTATATAGTCAACGTCCCCGACTTTCTCAAGGCTTCCGCGTCGGGCTAGAACATCTGATACTGTAACTATGTCAACGGGCATACTTTCTTCATAAAGAGAAATAATTGCCTCATATATTTCCTTGTGTTTCTCCAGATAAAAGAAATCGGCTCTGAGCCTGCCGCTTACTTCGAACAATGCATTCCTGTCAATTAGAAGTGCGCCTAGTATTGCTTGTTCCGCCTCCACATTATGAGGCGGAATCCTTGATAATTCGTCCATTGTATTACCCCCGGTCAATTAAGCACCTTGATTATCCTCAACCATAACCTTAATCTTAGTTGTGACTCCGGCATACAGCCTAATCTCAACTTCAGTTTCTCCCAGTGATTTTATCGCTTCCGGGAGGTTAACCATTTTTTTATCTATTTTGATTTTGTGCTGAGCTTTTAATTGATCGGTAATATCTTTGCTTGTTATGGAACCAAACAGCTTGCCGCTGGCTCCCGCTTTGGATTTTACAGTAACCGTAATACCGGACATTTTTGCCGCTAATGCTTTAGCATCTGAAAGTTCAGTTTCTTTCCTGTGTTTTTCAGCTGCATTTTTTGCTTTTGCTTCATTAAGAGCTGCGGGAGTTGCCTCGACTACAAGACCCTTAGGAATAAGATAGTTTCTGGCATATCCGTCATTAACCTCAACTATTTGGTCTTTTTTGCCCAGTTTCTTTACGTCCTGCTTTAAAATCACTTTCATGGTGCAACCTCCATTATATATTGATATTCGTGAAATGTCGGCTGCCCCCGGGTTTTATGACACATCCCCCGCTTGAGGAAGATTATTCCGAATACGGGACAAAGCAGACAAATCACCGAAATATTTTTCTGTTTCATGCTCCTGAAGAAGGCCTAAACGTATTTTCGCAGATATCTGTCTCTCCAGCGCGGGATAATCAATCCCCAGTCTTCTGGAAAGCAGGTAGCTTATAATTATAGTGTCCGACAATGTGTCAAGAGCTACCTCTCTGATATTCTCACTGGTTTCTGATGCCATCTCGTTATATAGCTGAGAAACCGAAAGGAGCAAATCACTTTTAAGACTCTCAATAAGCCTTATGTTTCTTGTGATATCAATTCCTCTATTATTCATTTTATCACTTCCACCCCTACTTGTCAGAAACAATTATAGCATTATAGGGAGCAGAAGTTCTAATTTCCCATGCCGAACCATGGGAAGAATATTTTTTGTTACCATAGTTGCCATATAAGACCCTTCGACTTCGCTGTGCTACGCTCAGGGTGACAGTAAGGGGACGCTGTGCTACGCTCAGGGTGACAGTA
>DUNT01000001.1 GCA_012839205.1 Clostridiaceae bacterium | reverse complement strand
TTTCATTCCTGTGGAGGATGGAGGAATTTTAACTAGTCAGGGTGTAGTGGATGTCTTTTTCAATTTGCGTGCTCCAGACGAAGCTAGTTTCGCAGGTGGAGTTTTCATAATAGTTAAATGTGAGAATGAAAAAGTATGGGAACTATTAGGAAGCAAGGGCCATTTGGTGAGCCGTAACGGTAAATATGCCTGCATGTATTTACCTTATCACTATATGGGTTTAGAAACACCCGTTTCTATAATCTTAGGTGATTTTATGGGTATTGGTTCTCATCCGGAATGTCGACAAGTATCAGTACTTACCGGTGTTGCGGAAAGAGAACTTGCTAAAGGAACCGTTCTAAAAGTTGAAGGTCACCATCATTCCATTGATGGCTTAATTCCGGAGCTTTTGATTTGTTCTGACCAAACAGAGGATATTGTACCATTTTATTTGTTAAATGACTTGGTTTTAACCCGTGATGTAAAAGAAGGTGAGACAATAACCCTCGATGCTGTTGATATTTCGAAATCTAAACCATACAAATATTATGTTAAGAGCTTAGAATTTTAAGGAGGTATATATATGAGTAATTATTTTAAGAGAGTAATGTCTCAAACCCAGACCCATTTTTGGATAAATAACGTAACCAGACAAGAGGCTAAGATGGCTATTGAGCATGGAGCTACGGGATGTACCCAAAATCCTTCCTATTCTTATAAAATGCTGGTTAATCCTGAAGAAAAGGATTATGCAAGGGATATTCTGAATGAAATATTAAAAGAAGAATCTAATGATACAGAAGCCCTTATTAAATTACAAAGGAGACTTGTAGGGGAGGTAGCAAAGCAGTTCCTTCCTATGTACGAGAAAACCGGTGGCCAGTTTGGTTATATAAGTATCCAGGGAGATCCTTTTGATGAAAGTTATGAAACTATCATAAACCAGGCTCACTTTAACCGTGAGGCAGGTGAAAACATTATGATTAAGATTCCAGTTACAGAAGGGGGATTAGAGGCTATTGAACAATGCGTAGCTGAAGGAATTCCGCTGAATTGTACTGAAGTAATGAGTATTCAGCAGGCAATTGACGTCATGGATGCTTATGATCGGGGAGCGGCACGAGCAAAGAAGGCACCTGTTGTATATATATCTCATATTGCAGGAATTTTTGATCAGTATATTGCCGGTATAGTAAAAGAGCAAAATATAGATATTTCCCCCGATTATATTTGGCTTGCAGGCAAGTTGGTAGCCCAGAAGGTTCGTGAATACATGGATATTCGTCAGACACCCGTTAAGCTGATTAACGGAGGGGCAAGAGGTTTACAGCATTTCACAGAATGGGTTGGAGGCGACGTCTCAAACACAATTAACTGGAAAGGAACTGCTGACTTGCTACTGGAACAAAATGCTCCCGTTGTTAGCCGTTTTAACAGTCCTATTTCATCTGTAGTACTGGACGAGCTGGTCAACAAAATCCCGGATTTTGAAAAAGCTTATTTTACTGGACGGATAAAGCCTTCGGAATATGAGGAGTTTGGTCCTGTCGAACTATTTTGTTCAAGTTTCCGTCGTGATTGGAAGGCTGCTTTGGACATCATTGCAAATATGAGGCAATAACTTCAAAATTTCATGCATAAACCTCGGGAAAGTGGTCGTTTGCCACTTTCCCGAGCAATTATTTGATATAATGTAAATAAAATCATACAAGCTAGAGGGTTTAATAATATATGAGCAGTAATGTGAGTGAGAAAAAAAATATAGTTAGTGAGCTTAAACTTGAACTACGCCGTAATGCAGCTGATATACTTGCCGATAGGTTTCGCGACCTTATTATGATGGGAGAAATTGAAGCAGGGTACGTATTCCCGAATGAAAATGATTTTTGTAAAGAACTTTGCGTGAGCCGAAGTACACTCAGGGAAGCGTACAAAGCATTGGAAACAACGGGTTTTATTAAGCGAGTCAAAGGTCACGGGACAATAGTGAATGATTTTTATGCTATTTCCAAATCAGCGCCCTTTGAAGTTAGTATCAAGATGTCTGAATTAGATGATCTGATAGAATTTCGGGAGATGATTGAATCTGAATTAGCTAAGTTAGCGGCTGAGCGTGCAACAGAGAATAATATTAATAAAATTAGAGTTGCTCTTGCTAACATGAAAGAAAACGCCTCTGACATACCTAAACTAACTTATTATGATACCCGGTTTCATATGGAGATAGCCTACGCTTCAGATAACAAACTATTGATTCACACCATGAAAAATGTTGAGGCTGCTTTTAGTGAAGGTATGTACAATGCTTTCCTGGTAGACACAACTGCTAATATAGAGCAGGCACTTATGTTCCACACGAAGATACTTAATGCTATAGAAAAACACGATGTAGCTCAAGCACAAGAACTCATGCGGTTACACATCAGAAGCGTAGGCAGCCGCTTAGGGGTAACTACTGATAATAAGACCAGGTCTAAAAGGAGATAATATGAAATTTGCAGTTTCAATTACTACACCAGAGGTCAAAGCTAATGTCCCTATGGCTCTTCTGGAAGGATCCTTTGAAGAAAAACTAAAAAAAGCGAAAGAATACGGTTATCAAGGCGTTGAGCTTGTAACTAATAATCCATCGATCCTTAATGCTGAGGATATTAAGGCAGCGCTTGCCTATTATGAACTTGAGGCAGCTGCAATCTCCACGGGATGTATATCATCTACACTTGGTCTCACCCTGACTTCCCCAGATAAGAAAATAAGGTTAGAATCAGTGGAACTTCTCGTGGATTTGATTGATTTCGCTGCTAAGATGGATTCAAAAATTGTGACTATAGGTAGTTTTAAAGGTACTGCGTTATCAGCAGGAAGCCAAGAGGACGCTTTTAATTACTTAGATGAAGCTTTATTTACTGCCGATACTAAAGCGGGTATTGAAGGGGTTAAATTAGCTCTTGAGCAAATGAACCTAAAAGAATCAGATTTTTTGATTACAGCACAGGAGATAATAGACTATATCATAAGCCGCAAATTTGCTAATGTAAGACTTCTTTTAGATACGTACCACGTCTTTTTGGCAGAACAGAATCCTTTGGAGGTATTCCGCCATGCTACACCATATCTGGAGCATGTACACCTTGCAGACAGTGAGCGGTTACCTGTAGGCAAAGGAAGCATAGATTTTTATGGAGTTGAATCCGTGTTAAGAGACACTGGATATAAAGGCTGGCAAAGCGCCGAGTTATCTCGAGGCTCGACCCCGGATATTAATGCAAAGGTTACTATTCAGAACATTATAAAAGCATTGAAGAGCCACGAAGAGAGCAGCCTCCGTAAAGATTTGTAAAATCTATTCCTGCCCTGTGAACCAGGTTTAAATGACATAACTAAGATTAAGGTTGGTTACTTTCCGAAAATAGTGAGCCATACGCAGGAAACATACGTACGGTTCTGCATCTTACTTATAATCAAGCCACCTCTGTTTGCTAATACTTCTGATTTATATAACTATCTGTCAATGATTTTCTTTTATCATCTTTTAAAATGTTATTTGCCTTAAGAGCGTTTGCAATAACAATACTTTTTGTATGAAGTATAAGATAATCATTGTCACTCAGTCCACTGACAGAATGGAAAGCATCAATTTCAAGCAGAACATCGGGATCCTTGATTACAATCTCTATCAGCTTGTTTTTTAGCTTATGGGATTTGACTCTTACATAATAAGCTTCGGCATTAAAATCGATAAGCCTTAACAATGCTAAAGTCGCATTATCCTTCTTATGATAATAATTTAAAGACTCAGTTAAACATGCCTGACGTTCTTTCTCAGTATTTTTTGGATCACGGGCAAGCCATTGCCAGTATTTTGCGCTGACATTGTAATAATGATAGTTATATACGGCTTTTTTTACATTATCTATTCTTGTAAAAGGCTTGATGCCGAGACTCTCCATATACCTATAATTATTCTCTATAAATTCGTTTTTTGTCATATCGCCCATCTTGTACTGTATCAGCAGGCTCTGTCTGTGCCTTAAAAACCGGTCAAATTTGCTCATATACTAACACCGCCTGTATGTCAAATGATATACAAGTTTTAATGAAATGTAAAGACCACCGTATTTGGGTACAGATTGTATTGACACATCAAAATCAGGTATGGTAATATGTATTAAATTATATAGATGTTTTGTGCCATGAGGGTCACAAAAGTCCATATAATGATAATAGAGTAAGAAGAGATTAGAACAGAAAAGAAGAGAGGAGATTAGACTATGAGTACAAAACATGTACCCTATCGTATCCATTTGTCCGAAAGGGAATTGCCCGAGAGTTGGTATAATATTCGGGCTGATCTTCCAAATTTAAGTCCTTATTTAAACCCAAACACAAAAGAACCTGTAATACCTGACGACATGAAGGCAATATTTCCTATGGCATTAATTGAGCAGGAAATGTCTGATGAACGTTTTATTGAGATTCCCGAAGAAGTACGGGAGCTTTATCGATCCTTCCGTCCTGCACCCCTGTGCAGGGCTTATAATCTGGAGAAAGCTCTGGATACTCCTGCCCGTATCTATTACAAATACGAAGGGAACAATCCATCCGGCAGCCATAAGCTAAATACCGCAATTCCGCAAGCATACTATAATCATAAGGCTGGTATCAAGCGACTGGCTACTGAGACCGGCGCCGGACAATGGGGAACTGCTCTTTCGGTGGCTACCCAACTTTTTGGAATGGATTGTACCGTTTATATGGTCAAGGTTAGTGCCATGCAAAAGCCATACAGGAAACTTATTATGGAAACTTATGGTGCCGACGTTTTTGCCAGTCCAAGTAACCAGACTCAAACCGGCAGGACAATGCTGGAAAAGGATCCCGATTACTTGGGGAGCCTTGGTCTTGCAATAAGTGAAGCTGTAGAAGACGCAGCTACACACGATGACACGAATTATGCTCTTGGAAGTGTTTTAAATCACGTGATACTGCATCAGACAATTATAGGTCTTGAAGCTAAGAAACAGATGGAGAAAGTGGATGAGTATCCCGATATTGTAATTGCCTGTTGTGGAGGCGGCAGTAATTTCGGCGGCATTGCCTTCCCGTTTTTACATGATAAGATCAGACATGGAAGAAATATTGAAATAATGGCTGTTGAGCCGGCGGCATGTCCTACTTTGACAAAAGGTAAATTTGCTTTTGATTATGGAGATGTGGCACACCTTACGCCTATTATTGAGATGTATACTCTGGGTCACAACTTTATGCCTCCCGGTATTCATGCAGGCGGCTTGCGTTATCATGGTGATTCTGCGTTGGTAAGCAGAGCTTATCATGATGGACTGATAAGTGCCCGTGCAGTACATCAGACCGATGTTTTCGAAGCAGCGATTCAATTTGCAAGGTCAGAGCTTATACTTCCTGCCCCTGAATCGGCTCACGCTATAAGAGCTGCAATTGATGAGGCTCTAAAATGCAAAGAAACCGGGGAATCAAAGAGTATCCTGTTCTGTTTAAGCGGGCATGGCAATTTTGACATGACTGCCTATGAAGAATACTTAAGCGGAAATCTTGAAGATGTTGAATATCCTGATGAGATGTTGAAGAAAGAGTATGAAACTCTGCCGGAAGTATAAAACATACGTCTGTATAAACCAATGTTGCTATTTATACAAAAAGGCGCCTATAAGGCGCCTTTTACTCTTATGCAACTAATATTATTCTCGCTGCTACGTTTAGCTTATCGTCTTCAGCCATTCCAATATTGATGCCAGGTTTTCTACCTTTACAAGAGATCTTCCGTTATTTATCATATCTATTGTTTCAAGGTCTTCATCAGTTTTAGTTTCCTTTTTTTCTATTTCTTTTAGTATTACTTTCGACATCATTTTCATCATGAATTTATAAATACCACTTAACTTGTTTACATCATAACCGCCCTGGAGATAAAAGGCATTAGGGTCAGATATATGATTCTGCTTGATCATATCTTTTAATGCCTCTTCACCAGCACGCCTCATACCTACACCGCATACGGCTTTAACATCATAATGTTCTGCTGCTTTTTTGTATCCCTTTATGATTGATGCAAACAGCCACCCCAGATATATGATTTCATCCTGTCTGTTAAGGTGCCTGGAAGCCTCTTTATGGCTGTAAACGGGTAATCCTGTTTTTTGCCCGAGTATCTCTGCGTATCTTTTTGTGTTGCCTGTTTTTGACTCATACACAATAGCTTGCATAAACCATATCCCCAATTCACTTTATAAATTAGTAAGATTTACCTACAAATTAACACTAATATATTACAAAACAACTGTCAAGAAATACTATTTTTGTTTTGACTCGACTTGAGAAAAAGTTATTGACTTCACTAACAGATTGCTTTATAATGTCAAAGGTAGCGAGGCCTATACAGCTGTTTCAGCGGTTAGGCAAATATAAAAACATAAGTGCTATATGTATATGCACCATTAGCTCAGTTGGTAGAGCACCTGACTCTTAATCAGGGCGTCCGGGGTTCGAACCCCCGATGGTGTACCAGGTAAAGAGCCGTGTAAAGATTTACGTTACACGGTTTTTGCGTTACATTAACAGATTTGAAGGAATTAAGATGGCAGAAGGCAGAAAGACTATTGTACAAAACAGAAAAGCGAGGCATGACTATTTTATAGAAGAGACCATCGAGGCCGGAATTGAACTCGCCGGCACAGAGGTTAAATCCTTGCGGCTTGGAAAGGCTAACCTCCGGGACAGTTATGCCATAATTAAGAACGGTGAAGTTTTTGTACACGGCCTTCACATCAGTCCTTATAACATGGGAAACAGGTTTAATCATGATCCGTTACGGGTAAAAAGGCTATTGCTTCACCGGCATGAGATTAATCGGTTGTCAGGTCTGATACAAAGGCAGGGGTTAGCCCTGATACCATTAAGTATGTATTTTAAAAGAGGTCTGGTTAAGGTGGAGCTTGCCCTTGCAAAAGGCAAAAAGCTGTACGATAAACGTGAGGATATAGCCAAAAAAGATGCAATGCGTGAAATCGACCGCAGATTAAAGAATTATTAAGGTAATAACATACAATGTATAATTGTTGACAGTTGTGTTATAATATAATTGTTAGCGAGCCCTTAATCGGGGGCGTTAAGGTTTCGACGGGATTGTTGAAACTAGAGAAGCGGGTAGTGGATTCTCGTTGGCCACTTAAAAAAACGAGAAACTTGAATTAAACGCTAACGATAATTTAGCTTACGCTGCTTAATTAAAGCAGCCGTCCTGCCTGGGAGGACCACGGCCTGGGATAGGGCGTCGACAGTGGTGAACGTGACACGGCAAAGCTTTGAGTTGTGCATGACAAATGAAGCTACTGAAGTTGCAAGCCTGTTCATGGGCGTGCAGCAGAGGGAATGAAAAAAACATGAACTGCACCCGGAGATGCTCTTGTGAATACGGTTTCGGACGCGGGTTCGATTCCCGCCGCCTCCACCATTAAAAATCGCAATTGACGGTAAACATTGTCGGAATTACCATAACTTTGCCGTTTGGAAAGGTTATGGTTCCTACATAAAATAGCAAGTAATGTAGTGTACTCAAATAGGAAGTAGATTAAATTCTATTCTCTTTTACTGATTGCATTCATGTACAGTAAAAATTCTTAAAATTTCTTGGCTTAAATAGTTCTTAGTACAAAAAGTCATGATATTCTTCGCAAACAGTCCTGAGAAACTCAATGTTACGTCTTGCATATATGTCACAGATTCTATCAGCTATTTCTTTTATAGGCTCTTCTTTGGACTCAGTAACTTATATGTAAGAGAAGGCTTAACTATTGCCATATAAGAGTGCTTAAAAAGTTATATGAAGATGCTACATTTATCAAACTTCTATATAATAGTTTCATTTTTTAATAATACCCTGGCACAAATATTACACATGAATGGAATTTACAATGGAGCAACAGATGCTTTAAATAACGCCTTAATCCAAGGTTTTTTTCTATACCTACTAAAAGCTTTGGTGTTTTCCGTTCTTTCTACCGAAGTGAATATACCCAAGTTTGCTGACCATACAATAAATATCGAGCCTGGTACCAATATTAATTGGGATGGTAATCCTTGGTGAATCGTGAATGTAGGAGATAAGTTTATCGGCGTTCATAACCCTAATGCAAGCTATATAGAGATTCTAAAAGAACAGTTTTTCAATTCGGTTCGAGAAAAACGAATACAAGTTTTAAAAGATGACCTTGCAAAAACTATAAATGAGGAATTGAACTCGAAGCTTTCAAGTGCGAGTGGAAATGCAATTAATGAGGCTAATTATAGGTATGAGGTTATTTTGTATTCCTTAATGGCTCAAAGGTTGAAAAATATAGTATTGAATGTGGAGTTCCACAAAGGACTTTAAGATGCTGGCTCAAGAGATATAGAGAAGCTAGCAAAAGTATGAAGCAGGTTATATAGGTTATTCCGGCAATAAATAAAAGGGGTAATAGAAAAGCACGCATTCCCGATACAACATTGGAGTTTATTAATGAATTCTTAGATATAAATGAAAATCCGATAAATCAGAGTATCAAATTGTTATATGGAAAGTTATGTAACGCCTGCCATGAAAAAGGTATAGACCCTCCAAGCCGAAAAACAATTGGAAAAATTATTTCATCGAGGCCTATGAGCAAAAAGTTTTTAAAACCCAAGGAAGTAGAGTAGCATATAAAAAATGATGATTTCTATTGGTTTAAGGACGCTTTACTAAAATATTTAAGTAAAAATGGCTTATCCATGTTTTGGTGGTGCATAGGTGAGAAGCAGTCGTGGTTATCTGAATCAAAGCAAGTCTGGAGTATCTGGAGTGGCCTATGTGAAATTAAGGATGGGAAGATTACAGGAAGATTAACCAGAGAGAATCAAGTTGTAGAATAGGCAAGTTTATGCTACCATTTTGGATAATCGGCAAAGTTATGATACTCACGGTGTAAAAGATAGAAAAATATGACCTCAAAAGAGTCCGCTTTAGGCAAAGTTATGCTATCATTTCCGGCAATGTTATGGTAATTCCGAGAATAAAACCTGTACTAACTATTGGTTTTTGTATTTACAGAGAACTCTGCGCCGTTTCGGGAGGCGTATTTTTTACTTTTTTGCTCCTTACTATTATTCTGCTGTTTAAGAATGATGTCATAATGTTTTTTCAATGGTGTGCAGGCAGGGAAACAGTAAAGCGGCTCCCTTTACCCGGTGTGCTTTCAACTGCAATTCTCCCTTCACAGAGCTGCAGAATCCTTTTTACCAGCGAGAGTCCAAGCCCACTTCCCTCAGTGATTCTCGAATTATCGCCCTGATAGAATTTTTCAAAAATATGTTTTTTCGTATCATCATCCATGCCAATACCTTCATCCGATATAGATACCTCGGCATAGTTACCGTTTGATTTTAGTATTATTTCTATAGTACTTCCTTCCGGGCTGAATTTTACAGCATTCTCCAGCAGATTGATCCACACATGATTCATCATTTCTTCATTTCCGATAACTTGCATCGACTCAAGATTAATCTCCAGTTCCAGGCACTTTTTTTCTATCTGGGGTTTTAGGAGAAGGATTACCTTACGGATCTGTTCATCCAAAAAGTAGCAGGACTTTTCAAAAAAATTTTCGGTGTTTTCAAGTTTTGATAAAAGCATGACATTGCTGGACATCCTTGTCAGACGCTCGGTTTCAGCAATGATGATATCCAGGTATTCCTCCCGCTGCTGCTCTGTCAGTGTACTTTTCTTAAGGCGTCTGGCAAATCCCCTTATGGAAACAATGGGTGTCTTGAATTCGTGAGAGATATTACTTATAAAATCATTGCGGAGTTTTTCAATGCTGGCAAGCTCCGTTGTCATCTCATTAAAATATGTGGCCAGACGATCAATCTCTAGCGTGCCTCCGGTTTTTATCTTAACGTTATAGTTCCCTGCGGTGACTTCTTTGGTAGCCTCAATCAGATCATGCAGCGACCGCAAAAAATATTCCCCTCCAAGAATGGCAATCAGGGTTCCGATAAACAAGCTGACCAGGAGTAAGAATACTAAGACCACAGGAAACCGTTTTACGTACAAAGGAGGTAAAATGCCTGCATTAATAAGAAGATAAGATAAGCTGCCCGATACGATTATACTGACAAGCAGGATAACAAATACAAAAAGAACGAGAAATAACAGGGAGGTCAGCCTCCGCTTTGCAGTTTTCTTTATAGTCTGGGACTCATTTTTCATCGCTTCTTACCGCCTTATACCCTAATCCTCTTACCGTTATAATGTCGAACTCGGGCCAGTCTCCAAAACGTTCCCGCAATCTGCCAATATGCACGCTTACAGTATGGTCATGGGTCTTTGAATCATATCCCCAAATTTCATCCATCAACTGCATCCGGGTAAAAATAGTATCCGGATAACTCAGCAGCTTGTATAAGAGCAAAAATTCCTTTTGCGGAAGAGTATAACGCTCTGATCCGCGGCTTACAGTCAGCGAGTCATAATTCAGGATTACATCGCCAATTACGATTTTCCGCTCACTCGCAATTTTAGCTCGTCTCAAAAGAGCCTTGATTCTCAGGAGCAGCTCCTCTTCGTCTACAGGTTTAACCATATAATCATCTGTTCCTGCAAGAAATCCTTTACGTTTATCCGTTATGGTTTCTTTTGCCGTCATCATCAGTATAGGAAAATCGTACCCTGAATCCCGGAGCAATTCGGTCAGGCTGTAACCATCCATTCCCGGCATCATGATATCAGTTATCATCAAATCAATATGCCGGCGTTCTAAAATGTTTAGGGCTTCCTGAGCATCTTGCGCCAACACCGGAGTATAGCGTTCATCTTTCAAAACATCTGCAATCAGTTTTCTTGTATGAAAATCGTCTTCAACTACAAGTATGTTGAACATAGGCATATCTCCTCCTATGGCAGTGTATCAAAACAGCTGCAGTTTAACGTTGGTTGACGTCGCTATTATATCATGAATACAAAACAAGAAAAATAAAGATAGAGCCTGGCAAAGTTAAAAGGAGGGAAACTGAACTTCAACAAGAACAAGGGAAAAGTTGAAGTTTAGTTGAGATAATTACTGTATTATAAATTTAGCTTAAAAGAAATGCAGTATAAATCTGAGAGGAGGAAGAATCTTTATGTTTTATGATTCAAATTATCTTGTATTTGTTATTATACCGATGCTCATCGGTTTTTGGGCGCAGTATAAGATTTCAGTAACCTATAAGCAATACAGCAGCATACCCTGCAGAAACGGGTATACCGGTTATCAGGCAGCAAGAAGGATATTGGATGAAAACGGCTTGCAAAATGTACGGATTGAGAGAGTAAAAGGAAGCCTGACAGATCATTATGATCCCCGCACCAATGTTGTCCGTCTGTCAGAGGTTGTATACAGCTCCAGCTCTGTGGCGGCTGTAGGGGTGGCCGCCCATGAATGCGGACATGCGGTTCAATACGCACAAGGATATACACCCATGAAAATCCGGGGCGCCATTGTACCTGTTGCAAATTTCGGATCAAAGCTGGCAGTACCGTTGGTTTTAATAGGATTGTTATTAAGTTGGTATCCAATTGCTTACGTTGGTCTGATTGGATATGCGCTGATCGCATTATTCCAGATCATAACTTTGCCGGTGGAATTTAATGCCTCTAACCGTGCCGTTGCCGCACTTTCTGGCATGAACATCACAGAGGAAGAACAAAAAGGAATTAAAAAAGTACTTTCTGCGGCAGCATTGACCTATGTGGCAGCTATGATTGCTGCTGTAACTCAGATGTTACGAATGGCGTTAATTGTAAGCAGAAGGGATAGACGGTAACCAGGGGAGCAACTTAAAATACCAAAAGGGGAGTGTTGGGTATGGAAACTGTGCTCAAATCCATTAAATGGTTATTGCTTTTATCCGGAGTATTAATAGTGCTGCTTGGTATTACCATGCTGTTCACACCTCTGGGGAATCTGGTTACTCTCACTGTTTTTATAGTAATTTCTATGTTGGTATCAGGTGTTTCAGAAATTGCATCTTTTTTTAGAAAAAAGAATCATCGTAACGGCTGGATGCAGGTAAGCGGAATTGCAACTGTCCTTTTTGCTGTTTGGGCTTTATTGGAGCAAGAAGCTGAAGTGCTGGTTGTATTGCTGCCATTTATCTTTGCTGTATGGGTGATGTCTTCAGGCGTCATGCGCATTGCCGGCTCAATTTGCATAAAATCTGATGATTCGGATTTATGGAAATGGATACTGACATTTAACATATTGAGCATAGTTTTAGGGTTCCTGCTTTTATTTTCACCGATTCTTTCTGAGGCGATTATTTCCTTTTTCATCGGTGTTATGTTGATTTCATATGGACTAAACAATATTATTATCTTCTTCCGTTTGAAAAAAATCAGCAGACTAATCCAAAGGCGGTTATAGTAAGGTTAACCAATACCATGGGAGAGTGCAGTGAATACTGAATTTGTTTGTATTATGAATGATAATCAGCTCTGTCATACAATTAAAGACACGGAAGGTATCTTTTATGGTCATACAGCAGTCCCAAATACAATATTAATTTAATAACCTGCCAGATAATCTCACGTGAAATGGGGGGTGATAATAATGAAACTTTCTGATAAGAAATACGAAAGGATTGCCTATTGGTTTGTGTTATTAAGTTTTATCCTGCCTATTATTTATCTGATATATCGAATTGCCGTAATATCCTCTGCAGACTCAGGAGAAATCGGAGTGCGATCCCGGGCCGATTATTATCTTATGCTGGTGCAATGCCTTTTGGGTGTAGTGGTAATCCATGTACCACAATTTTTACGGGAGTATCTAAAAATTGAGATTCCTGCCCCGTTGTTTATAATGTACCTTTTCTTTTTGTACTGCGCAGTTTTCCTGGGCGAAGTCAGGAGCTTTTATTATAGAATCCCGCACTGGGATAAGTGGCTTCATGGGTTCAGTGCGGTTATGGCAGGATGTTTGGGATTTATACTTGCAGATGCCTTAAACAGGCTCGAACGGGGCATAACGCTTTCACCTGTTTTTATGGCGTTGTTTGCTTTTTGTTTTGCGGTTTCTGTCGGTGTGTTGTGGGAAATCTATGAATACGCTTTTGATGGCTTGCTAGGACTTAATATGCAAAAATTCATGCTTGCAGATGGCACTCTGTTGGTTGGGCGGGAGGCACTGGACGATACAATGAAAGATATCATTATAGATGTTTTTGGCTCTCTGGCAGCCGCAGTAGTTGGTTATGTTTCAATTAAGCGGCAAAAGAAAAATACATAAATCAACAAATCACTGTAATTGATGAGCTATTTGTTTTTTAGAATTTTTATATCATGGAACAGAAGAATTTTTTCAGCCGATATACTTTAAGATTTTATTTCTGCTGTAATAGCAGTTGTGCCGGATTCAGCTTTTGCTTTATACATAAGTTTGTCTACATGACTTAAGAGTTCATCAATATTCAATTCAGAGGTTGCCGGGTCGTAAAGATCATAGCCAATGCTGACACTAAGCTCCCAGGGATTAGTATTCATTGCATTAAATTGATTTATGGAATTAATGAATCTGTTAACGGCCGCTGTTACATCATCAAT
>DUNT01000059.1 GCA_012839205.1 Clostridiaceae bacterium | reverse complement strand
TGTAATATCAAAATCAAATCAAAAGGCAACCGGAAACGGTTGCCTTTATTTATACATTGCGCTTTAGCGCTCCATCTCCAACATCCGGTTTCTAGTCGCGCTCGCTACGCAATCCATGCTTCGCTTTTAAATCGCAGCAGCCACGCCACTTTATTATGTTCGTACAAACAGAAACTAGAGCACATAATTCCATCAATGTGTGCCTGTACCCATATAGTCGTCTGTGGCGCGGCGGTCTTCATAATACGCAACTACATCCCTTGTTACAAGTTGCCGGCCGCCCTGATCTTCTTGGCTGTTTCCATGTATTTTTATGAAATATATTTTTTTGAAACTTAGAGTTTACGCACTTTATATTGTCCTTTTCTTGTTTTTTGTATATAATATACTTTATAAAATCAAGGAGGTGACTTATGGAAGAATTAACAATTTCAATGCCGGCAAAAATTAATATATCTATTGATATAAAAAACAAGCTGGCAAGTGGTTATCATTCTGTGGAAATGATAATGCAAACCATAGACCTTTTTGATGTTATTACTGTTGAAAAAACCCAAAGTGGTATTTATATCGAATGCGATAATCCCCTGTTGCCATGTGACCAGAGAAATATCGCATTTAAAGCAGCGGAGTTGTTCTTTGAAAAATGCCCCCTAAAAGGAGGTGCAAGAATTAACCTTAAAAAGAATATTCCCATAGCAGCCGGATTAGGCGGTGGAAGTTCTGATGCGGCAGGGGTGTTGAAAGCTCTCAATAAACTCTATAATAATTGTCTTGACGATATAGAGCTTACAGAGCTTTCGGGGCAATTAGGCGCAGATGTTGCCTTTTTCTTATCCGGCGGCACTCAGTATGCCGAAGGTATTGGAGATGAGCTTACACAACTTACCGATTTAGAGGGTGTGCATATACTTCTGGTAAATCCGGGATTCCCTGTTTCAACAAAATGGGTTTATAATAATCTGGATCTGAACAACCTGGGAGAGCGACCAAATATACCTGCTCTAATTAAAGCCATTGAAAGAATGGATATAAATTATATCGCCAGGAACATGAAAAATGTATTAGAGAGTGTTACTCTCAAAGAATATTCCGAATTGAAAGATATAATGAATAATCTCATCGGTCTTGGTGCCTTAGGCAGCCTGATGAGCGGGAGTGGGCCTACAATTTTCGGTATATTTCCTGATGGCGATACAGCAAAAGTCGCTAAAGAGGAGTTTTTAAAGCAATATAAAGATGTTTATCATACTATGACTATTGGAAGGTGGATATAATGGTTAAAGTACCAAAATTAAAAATGGATAGTTATCAGCCCCTTAGGGACGTAATTTTTGAAACATTGCGCAAGGCTATAGTCAGCGGAGATATTAAGCCGGGAGAAAGATTGATGGAGGTTTCCCTGGCCAATCAGATGGGTGTGTCCAGAACCCCTGTAAGAGAGGCCATTAGAAGGCTGGAGGCAGAAGGGCTTGTAACTATGATTCCGAGAAAAGGAACCCATGTCTCTGAGCTGTCGGTTAAAGATATTATGGATGTTCTGGAGGTTCGTACAGTACTTGACAAGCTGGCAACAGATCTTGCCGCAAAGCGTATGCAGCCTTCACAGCTAAAGGCTCTGGAAAACGCACACAAGCAATACATTGCCTGCGTTGAAAAGAATAATATGGAAGGAGCAATAAAAAAAGACGTTGAATTTCATGACATAATCTATGCTTCTTCGGGCAATCCAAGACTTATTGCAGTTGCAGGTTCTTTGCGTGAACATGTATATAGGTTCAGAGTAATTTATATGCAAGGTGGAGACCTTGTTGCTGAAAATGTTTTGAATGAGCATGAGGAAATTCTGGCGGCTCTGAAAAAAGCTCAGAATGTTGCTGCATCGAATCTTGCTGAAAAGCACATAAGAAATCAAATGGAAACCATAATAAAGACAGTAACAGAGGATAACCGCAGAGGTGAATAATGCTTTTTAATTCCTTAGATTACCTTGTTTTTTTCCCTGTAGTAACCTTGGTATATTTTTTGGTACCCAGGCTGAGGGTTAGAAATATATTATTGCTTATTGCCAGCTATTATTTTTACATGCAGTATAAGCCGGAGTATGGCCTTTTAATGCTGTTTTCTTCCTTCGTTAATTATTATGCAGGCCTTAGAATAGTAAAAGCAAAGAGCAAAGCAGGAAAACAGTTATGGCTGGCAATCAGCGCTTTCTCCACTTTAGGAGTCTTGTTTTTCTTTAAATATTTTAACTTTTTTAATGCAAATGTTGCCAGGCTGTTATCTTTCTTTGATGTTTCATATCAGCCTCTCAGCTTAAACGTTCTGCTTCCGGTGGGAATCTCATTTTATACTTTTCAGGCTTTGAGCTATTCTATTGATGTCTACCGGGGAGAGCTTCAGGCAGAACGGGAATTCTTTGATTTTGCCCTTTATGTATCTTTTTTTCCCCAGCTGGTGGCCGGCCCAATTGAACGCTCAACAAACCTTCTTCATCAGTTTAAAATTTATCATGAGTTCGATGCTAAAAGAGTATCTTCGGGTCTAAGGCTAATGGTCTGGGGTTTTTTCAAGAAGATTGTAGTTGCAGACAGACTGGCTGTAATAGTTGACACTGTATATAATAATCCTTCCGGGTATGACGGAGTCTATTATATAATTGCTACCGTTGCCTTTGCATTCCAGATTTACTGTGACTTTTCGGGGTATTCGGACATTGCCATAGGAAGCGCAAGGGTCATGGGAATCGACCTTATGAAGAACTTTGAGCGCCCTTATTTTTCCAAGAGCATAACCGAATTCTGGAGGCGCTGGCATATTTCCTTATCAACCTGGTTTAGGGATTATTTGTACTTTCCTTTGGGGGGGAACAGAAAAGGATATTTTCGCACCCTTTTGAATTTATTCATAGTATTTCTGGTCAGCGGTCTTTGGCACGGAGCAAGCTGGACCTTTGTAATCTGGGGTGCTTTAAATGGTGTAGCCATTGTTATAGAGAAAATTTTGGGGATAGGAAAAAATGCCGGGAAAGAGTTATATGTTAAGCAAGGGGCATTGGAAAAACGTCAAAAGCCTGTTTTGATTCGTTTTGTGAAGGGTATTGCAGGGATTATCCCCATGCTTTTAACCTTTGCCTTTACTTGTTTTGCCTGGGTGTTTTTCAGGGCAAGAACGGTAGGAGAGGCTTTTTATATGCTCCCCCGCTTTTTGCAGGGCCTTGACACTTTTGATATTCAAAAGCTGTTTAGCACCAGGATTGTACTTGGGCTGGATTACTGGGAGTTTTTCACTGCCATAGGAGCTGTAATATTATTGATTTGTGTAGAGCTTTTACAGGGAGTGGCAAGCCCCAGCCGCATTCTTTCGAGGATGCCGGCACCGGTAAGAATTGCGATATATGCGTTTTCACTATCGCTGGTAATATGGTTTGCCTGGACAGAGACCCAGACATTTATATACTTTGCGTTTT
>DUNT01000058.1 GCA_012839205.1 Clostridiaceae bacterium | reverse complement strand
TTCTGCAATTCTTCCATCCTGCTGCGATGCAGGTATTCCTCGTAAAGATTTATGGCTTCCTTGATTGAGTCAGCTCTCTTGTTTTCAACTGCATTTACCAAATACTCGGCTGAAATACTATCAAAGTTCCAGTCCCAAATATAAGAATGCCTTTTTCCCTTAGACTTTTTATTTCTCTGCCTATTTCGTAATGTGCTTCCGGTGGAGCATAGGCATCTACACTAACTTGAAATACAGGTATATCTCTGTCCGGATACATATGAATTAATACCGACCATGTTCCATGGTCAATTCCCCAGGAGTTGTCATATTCGGTTTCCTTTGAAATCAGCTCCTTAGTAATCTTAGCAATACCTGGAGAGCCTGGTGGATCGTATACAACTTCATACAGTTTCTTTGGAAAACAATACATATCGTATATTGTTTCAGGAGCTTCCCCGTTCATAATTTTGGTGCCTTTTGTAAACCAGTGAGCCGATACAGATATTATAACTTCTGGCTTTGGTATTCTTACTGCGATATCTCTCCAGGTTCTTGAATAATCGTTATCTTCTATGGCGTTCATTGGCGATCCGTGTCCCACAAAAACAACCGGCATCTTTGACATTAAATCTCACACCTGTTCTAATTAATACGTCCTGTTATAATAATTAATTTCCCCCCACATAATCTGAAACATGCTTCCAGAAGTTCTCCATATTATTCTTGTACCCCATGTATTTTAGTTAAAACCCCAATTGTATTTTTTCATTTCGGCTTAAATCTGCAGCAAAAATGCAGACCTTAACCCACAACATGGCTTTTGGTCTGCATTTTTCTTGTTCTTATCAGTACTATTTTAAAATAAAAATCTATTTATTCAAAGTTAGTTATAAGGCCGCCGGCTTAATTGGATTCTATAAGCATCTGATATAAGATGTTTTGCCCTGTCCCAAGCATATATTTATATTCCTTGGGACAGGGCAAAAATATTATTCCTGTATCCTTAATGCAATATACGCAAGATCTGCAATATCTATCAAATTATCATTGTTCATATCTGCAATCTTTGCTTCATCCCAATCGGTACTCTCGGAGTCTTTGCCATAATGATATGCAACAATCGCAAGATCACCTACATCGATTATTCCGTCATTATTTAGGTCTGCAGATTTTATGACTGACGCCTTAAAGATATCTACTGCATTATTTAGTGCTATAACAGCATTGTCTATCTGGGACTGTGTTGCGCTTGAGTCATCCCTAACAGCTTTTGCTTCATTGATGGCTGTGTATAATGCATCCTTGGCTTCCTGAGGATACTGGCCGGGTTCTGTCCCAGATTCTGAAGCATCATACAAGCTCTGAGCATTATTAATTGCAGCAATCAAAGCTGACTTATCTGTACCGGGATGAGAATCACGAATTAGAATACTCTTACTGTCAAGAGCCGCCTCAATCACTGTTCCTTCCGGTGCCACACCAAGTTTTGCACTGGTTATAGCAATACTTCCCGTAGTATTATTTACACCGTTCTTTACCTTGAAGATTACATCGAAGACCTTATTACTGGTCTCGGACAATCCTCCAATATTAGCGGCAATTAACCTTACTTTACCCGCAGTGGATGTGTCTTCTTTAAGTATCTTAATATTATCGTTTGCACCGGCTGCACTCACATATTCAAATACATCAGCATCATAAGTCAGTATAATGTCCTGAGCATAAACCTCCTGATTCAGGTTGTTTATTCCTACTCCTACTTCAAAGGTAGCTGCAGGCCTCACTGAAGACGGGCTGGTAATTACAGCTTTTTCAGAACCTTCGTAATCCTCGATTGTTACGCTGTAATAACTGCGGAGGTCAAAGGAATCGGCCCATGGAGTTACATTTACATAGCTGTTACCTGCAAAATATTTTTTTGCTCCCAATGTTTGCATTAGTACCTTCAGATTGGCTATAGCGGACTTTTGCAGATCGCCGCGGCAGATATTTATGGAGGTGTTGTAATCGTTGCATTTGTAAAGAATAGCCTTGCCACCTTCCTCGATTGAAGCATACTGGGTGGTAAGATATTGTAGATTACTCATAGTAATACCACCATTAATTGCATCTTCCTTACTGCCTCTGAAGCTGCTGAATCTTGCACTCCTAAGAATTCTTTCACCATTTACCAGAATTTCATGGTAACCTCCGGCAACCTCATCGCCGAGGGTAGCAGTATAATCTTCTCCCAATGGAGCTCTTACAATATTAGTTCCGTTGGCGTTAAGAGAAGTTCCACCCCAATCAAATGCTTTGGTAATACCGGAAGCAGATATGTTGAGATATGTATCAATCTCTCCGTTTTCCTTGAATTTGGGCGGCAGAATTTCTACAAACTGCATAATCCTGCGAACTTGAGCAGGACCACCAGGAGTGATAAAGTCATTGCCTGCATGCATTGACTTTGCCGGAGTGGAGTTGCCACCGCCCCAGTCTGTCATAATATTTCCTTCAAAGCCCCATTCGTCACGGGTAATGTTAACTAAAAGGTTGTAGTCATCTGCTGTCGGTATATTATTTATCAGATTATATGAGGTCATGATATTCATCGGCTGAGCAGACTTCACTGCTATTTCAAAGCCCTTTAAATATATTTCACGTGCAGTTCTTTCAGTCATTACCGAGTTACCACCGCCCCGGCGGGTCTCCTGGTTATTGGCTGCATAATGTTTAAGGCAGGCACCAATTCCAGGTGTGGCCTGCAACCCCTTAGTGATTGCTGATACCGTATAACCTGCTACTCTGGGATCCTCCGAGTAGTATTCAAAGTTGCGTCCACACAAGGGATCTCTGTGAATATTAAGGCTTGTTCCTAAGAGTATAGAAATGCCCATATCCTCCATTTCTTTTCCATATGCGTAACCAAACTCGTTCAAAAGTTCAAGATTCCATGTTGCTGCACGGACAATGGAAACAGGCCATGCAGTAGAGTAATTATAAACGGTTACTTTTTCTCCTGTTGTCACATCGGTGGCCTCAAATTTATGTCTTACTCTCAGACCACCTGGTCCGTCATTTACAATATAGAACGGAATTCCATATTTGTCCTCAAGCTCCCGCGTTGTCTCTGCAGCACAGCCTGGGATAGAATGATAGTTGGGTGAAATGATTGGAGCGTGTTCGTCCCATACACCCCAACCGGAACCACAGTTCAGGGTTGCCAATTCGTAGGTTGACATCTGAGCAACCAACTGCTCCAGTGTCTTCTCACCCTTGTATACATCAAGCAGTGTAATATCCTCTTTAGGAACAACCACAACCTCTTCCTCGTATGAAACCATAGCACCTGTAAATCCAAGGGTACCATCCTGTCCGGCAGCGGGATTTCTGGACATTTCCTGATATCCCCGGGTTTCCGGCTCATAGTCGGGATCGGTTGTATAGGTAGTGACTTTCTGATCCATATAAGAGTAATTATGTGTCCTTGTCTCAATTTGAGAAGCATTTAAGTCTATGACTTTAGCATTCATAATCTCCTGGGATTCACCTTCATAGGTATATGGTACCCAACCCTTTTCGGCTTTTGACCATACAGGTTCCCTTTCTTCCAGTATTCTCCAGTCGGTATGCATCAGGTTCTTAAGTTTCTCAGTGATAACCTTGGCTTCAAGCCTGAGTACAGCAGCTACATGCGTATTTCTTGAGGAGTTACCCACCCGCAGTATATAGTCTCCGGGATCTAAGGCATAGCCCTCGTCTTTTTCATTATAATATGCCATATCGCACGTGTTGTAGGAAAGTGTTAAAATCTGGCTTTCTCCTGGCTCAAGCAGAGAGGTTTTTCCATATACTATAAGTTCCTGATATGGCTTCTCTGTCTGATAAGGTCTGTCTCCACCCTCACCATCCGGGGCAGAGTAGTAGACCTGAACAACTTCTTTACCTGCATAGTCTCCGGTATTCTCAACTTTTACTTTAACCGAAACGGTTTCTTCGTCAGCCTGTACGTCTAAGACCTGTATGTCGAAATCTGTATAGGAAAGACCATAGCCAAAGGGATATGCTGGAGTGATGCCTGCAGTATCGAAATAACGATAGCCTACATAAATGCCCTCAACATAGCGCTCATCCTGGCCTCTTCCATCATTGTTTGCAAAGGTTTCGGCGGCAGGATAATCAGAGTAGTTTTTAGCCCATGTATTTATAGTTTTACCAGAGAAGTTTACTTCCCCGCTAAGTAGCTTAACCAAGGCAGCTCCGCCTTCCTGACCAGCTTGGCCCATGAAAATTAGCGAGTCCAGACCGGGAATTTCATGGAAAAATTTGGTGTCAATCTGGCCACCACAGTTGATAACAACAATCACGTTTTCAAAGGCTGCTCCGACAAGTTTGAGATTTTCGATTTCTTTGGGAAGGAGGTTGTAATCGCCTACCTCAATTCTTACAGCAGGTTGATCGGGACCATTAATACGTACGTTGAAATTTTGCGGAGTTTGGCTTCTGTCAGAACCTTCACCGGCGTTTCTTGCGATAACAAAAATAGCGGTGTCGGTTCCTTCGGCAGCTTCCGCCACCTGTGCTTCAGTGAGCTCATCCTCCGGATAACGGAAGGCGTCCATTCCACCCATGGTTTCTCCAAACTGTTTGTCAAAGCGGGCACCGAGATCCTCCATGTAATCGGCATTTGTTACGGTATAGCCTGCCTTTTTAAATGCGTCATAAATGTTGACATTCCAACGGGGATTCTGATTTGAGCGCGGATCACCTCCACCGCTTAAACCGCCATTCCACGGATCTCCGGACCCGCTGCCTCCACGATATGTACGTGCTGCACCAACACCGAACAGTGCCACGCTCTTGCCGCTAATGGGAAGAGCTCCGTTGTTTTCAAGCAAAATCATACCCTCCAGAGCAAGTTTTTCAGCAATTTCTGCGTTTTCTATAAGTCGGGGTGTTGGGGCAGGATCCAAATAAGCTGCATTTGAGACGAAAACCATTGATAATAACATTGATAATACCAAAAGCAAGGTAACTATTCTTTTCGCTTTCATACTTTTACCTCCACTAATAATAAGATTTTAGCTGTGAAAATGAAGAAATAATGAGAAATGATGATTATTTTGTATAACTATCATCTTCTTAAAATCAACATATCAACCTCTTCTTTTTTACGCCCCCCTTCTTAAAAAAGTTTTCTTTTGCCACTAAATAATATTCTCTATAGCGGTGTTATACCGTTAAATTTAAGCGGCAGTAAATGCATACAAATGGGGTCAATTAGAAAGGATGTGAAAAAGTTGTGATTAAATGAAATGTTAGTCAGTGGAAGTCTCACTTGAATTATATCAAAAAATAGAAATATTAGTTGTTATTTACCAACAATTGCCCGCATTCCGGGAAATGCTCCAAAGCAAAAGATGTGAAGTATTCCCATCTCTTAAAAGAAAAAAATGATGGACGCGGCACTTCTCCCTTTGAATAAGGTTCGCCTTCGTCCATCATTTAAATAAATTTGACACTTTAATATTGCATAGTTACCTTCTTCACTGCAGCTTTTGCCCAAACGCTGATATCGTTATCATCGGCAAATTCGTGCTCTGTAAGGACTTGCCAACCCTGAACAGCTTCTCCATTGTGCTGTCTTCATCATACATACCAAGGATATATTCCCTGAAGTAACGGCTGAAGATAATGATACTACTTCTTCATTTCATTAATTCCCCTGTACGGATTCCTTCCAGAACGTCTACATGTTTATAATCTTTTACTACCTCTATAAGATTCTTCATCTCATCAGTAACAACCTTATTTTTATGGTATACAATATCAAAAAATCTGTCCCAGCCATGGTCTTTATTCAAAATTACATGAATTTTCCCGTTTTTTATCTCCTCTTCCACCAGCCGTACAGAAATAACCGCTAAGAATTGGTTTTCAATAACAGCTTTTTTAATAGCATCAGAGCTGTTTCCCTCCATACCTATTTTTATTTGTATTCCCTTTTCCAGCATATATCTTTCAAATAGCTCTCTGGTTCCACTACCCTGTTCCCGCATGGCAAACCTTTCATTTTTGAGGTCTTCCAGTCTAACGATTTTTTTCTTGGCAATAGGATGCTTTGTATTGCAGATAAGAACCAGAAAGTCATTTACTTCCGGTATAGAAATTAAATCCGGACTTTTAACATTTCCCTCTACAATACCGATATCCAGTTCCGATTTCAATAACTTTTCTTCTATATGCCTGGTGTTATTTACATAAGAATATATCTCGCTTTGTGGATTAACTTTCCTAAAAGCATTTATAACATCCCCAAGAATACAATTACCAACGGTGTTGGTTGCACCAATTCTAATTCTTTTCACATGTTTATCATGAATCATCATCTCTTCCATATCATCAAACTGTTTAACCACAGTTCTTGCATAGGAAAGAAGCCTCTTACCCTTTTCAGTTATAAATAATTTCTTATTGAGGCGTTCAAACAAAAGTCCTCCATAATGCTCCTCAAGTTCTCGGATTGCCTGGCTAACAGTAGGTTGTGAAATAAAAAGTCTTACTGCTGCAGTGCTCATTTTACCGCTATTAACTACTTCAATAAATATTCTTAAATGCCTTATTGTCATATTATCGCCTTCAATTCTAAATTAAATAAAAAAACATTTATAGGTTTTACCTATAACTATCATTAGATAATATCATTTTATTATTAATTTAACAAGTGATATATTTATACTGTAAGGGTTGTTAAATAATAAACAAAGAGGTGTATATATGAAAGTTCTTATAATTGGAGGTGTGGCTGCCGGTACTAAGGTTGCTGCAAAGCTTAAACGCGAGAACCGCAGCTATGAGGTTACCGTTTTAACTAAAAGCAAAGATATTTCCTATGCAGGGTGTGGACTTCCCTACTATGTTGGCAAGGTAATCCCGGAACGCAGTCAATTGATTGTTAATACCCCTGAGAGTTTTTCAAACTTGACCGGTGTATCGGTGCTGACTGAAATAGAAGTGACAAAGGTTAATCCTGCCGAAAAAACCGTGGATGTAATAGATTTAAAGACTCAGGAAACTCTTAAGTATGAATATGACAAATTGGTTATAGCTTCAGGGGCTGAAGCTATAAAACCACCGATTGACGGGGTAAATTTAAAAAATGTATTCTTTCTGAGGACTCCGGATGATGCAGTCGCCATACGCGATGCTGTTGAAGCAGATGGAATTAAACGTGCTGTTGTAGTTGGCGGTGGATATATTGGTCTGGAAATTGCTGAGAACTTGGCTGAACAAGGGGTTAGAATTACTGTTATTGATATGGCAGAGAATATTCTCCCAGGTTTTGACGAGGAATTTGCTGAATATGTAGAAAATCATTTGGCAGATCAAGGCATCATGACCTTTACCAAAACTAAACTTGAAGCTATTCTTGGCGAAGAAAAAGTTGAGAAAGTTCAAACTAGCAGGCGTGCTTTCAAAGCAGATGCCGTTATACTTTCTGTGGGAATCAGAGCCAATACTGATTTTCTGGCAGACTCAGGCATTGAACTGATGCCGAATAAAACAATAAAAGTAAATGAGTATCTGCAAACAAATATAGATGAAATCTATGCCGTCGGAGACTGTGCAACCGTAACGAACAGGATTACAAACGAACCTGCCTGGTCTCCTATGGGTTCTACTGCCAATATTGCTGGTCGTGTTGCAGCTAAAAACATTGCGGGCGCAGACACGAAAATAGGTTATCAGGGAGTTCTGGGAACCGCAATTGTTAAGCTTCCTGAACTCAATGCGGCAAGAACAGGGTTAACAGAAGCAGCAGCCGTACAAGCCGGCTATAATACCGTAAGTGCAGTAGCTGTTGTAGACGATAAGGCTCACTACTATCCCGATGCTTCTTCCTTCATTGTTAAAATGATAGCTGATAGAGAAACTAAAAAATTATTAGGCATGCAAGTACTTGGCAAAGGTGCTGTAGATAAAATGGTTGATATTGCTGTAACCGCAATCACCATGGGAGCAACTCTTCCTGATATTGAAAATATGGATTTAGCGTATGCCCCACCATTTTCAACAGCGATTCATCCTTTCTCCCATACCGTAAATGTATTGTTAAACAAAATCAGCGGTGGGTTTGAAACCATAACACCTGCTGCTTATGCAAATGGAGAAGCCGAAGGTTATAAAGTAATCGATGCTTCTATCAATCCAAGCGTTGATGGCGCTGTTTATGTTGATCTTGCAAAGGTCAATGGCGAAATCACTGAATTTGCAAAAGATGAAAAGCTTCTTTTAGTATGCACAAAAGGAAAAAGAGCTTATATGCTTCAAAACCGCTTAAAATATTTTGGTTACACTAACACATTAGTACTCGAAGGTGGCAGCACTTTTAATGAAGTAAAAATATAAAAACTAAGCATTATTGATTTGACTATTAGATGGAGGATCTAGATTATGGCAAAATTAACTGTCAGTGCAGCTGACGAAAAAAGAGTAAAAGCTTTAGGCTTTCTACGAAACAAAGGTACTGATAATTTTTCAGGCAGAATTATTACAGTCAACGGAAAAATAACAGCAGCTCAAAACCAATGTGTAGCAGAAGCAGCTAAACTTTTCGGAAACGGTATAGTAACTTTTACTACCAGATTGACTATTGAAGTACAAGGTATTCCTTATGACAAAATTGAAGACTTCAGAACCTATCTAGCAAAGGAAGGTCTTGTAACTGGTGGTACTGGTTCAAAAGTACGTCCAATTGTATCCTGTAAAGGCACCACATGCCAGTATGGATTGATCGATACCTTTGCATTATCTGAAGAAATTCATGAGAGATTTTTTAACGGGTACGCAGACGTAAAGCTTCCTCACAAATTTAAGATTGGTGTAGGCGGCTGTCCTAATAACTGTATTAAACCAGATTTGAACGACTTAGGCATAATAGGACAAATGATACCTAATTACGATGAAGATTTATGTAGTGGATGTAAAAAATGTTTCGTAGAAGAATCTTGCCCAATAGGCGTGGCTAAAGTTGTAGATGGTATGCTTGAAATAGATAAAGACGAATGCAATAACTGTGGACGTTGCGTTGGCAAATGCCACTTTGATGCTATCGAAGACGGCAAAGTAGGCTATAAGGTGTACATAGGCGGAATGTGGGGCAAACGCGTTAACCACGGAAAACCCCTTTGCAAAGTTTTTGAAAGCAAAGAAGACACTCTGGATGTAGTTGAAAAGGTAATCCTCTTATACAGAGAACAAGGAAAAACAGGTGAACGTTTTGCTCAAACCATTAATAGACTTGGCTTTGAAAATGTAGAAGCTCAGTTATTATCCAATGAACTTTTTGACAGAAAACAAGAGATTCTGGATGCACAGCTTCACCTTGAGGGCGGAGCCACCTGTTAATCTCTATTTAAATACAATAATTATTTTCAGATATAGAATCTTGTCAGTATTGCTTCGGAAGAAAGCTTATAAAAGCTTTCTTTCTGGGCACTGACATTATTGCTTTATCCTCAAGTATTATTTTTTTTGAGCATCTTTGTTAGTTAATTAACAAACATAAACTATGAAAGGGATTCATGACCATGAGTACTAACGTAAATAAAAACCCTTCGGTGTTTAACCTTAAGAAATACTTAGCTATCGCTGTATGTATTGTTATTGCCATAGCAGCAACCTACCTGGGTAAAATGCAAAATTACCATATTTGGCAACATTTATTGGATTGACTCCGAATCAGTTTGGTTTTCTTGCCGGTACTGCTATAAACGACACATCAAGCGTTGCTGCAGCAGAAGCAACCTATAACGTTTTAAATAATATTGATTTGAGCTTAGCCATTACAGTTAAACTTACAAGAATTACAATGCTTATTGTAATTGCAGTTATTTTTACTGTAATCACTTTTAGAAATGAAACCAAAATCAATGATAATTCCAATACTACACAAAAAATGTCTGTTGGCCAAACAGTTGTTAAGGTGTTCCCATGGTTTATACTTGTATTTATATTCATGGCTATCTTAAATACCTTGGGATTTTTTCAGATTATCAGCGGTGCATCAAGTTTTTTTAAAAATGGCTACAAATTTTTAAACACCGCTGCTTTAGCCGGTGTTGGCTTTAAAATACAGTTCAAAGATTTGATTACAAAAGGTGTTAAGCCTATTATACTCGGCGGATGCACCTGGTTTGCTATTTTTGCTTCATCTTTATTATTTGTTTGCCTTTTTGCTTCCTATGTTGGCTAAATAACCAAGTTAAAAGAAAAGCTTTCATTACTTTTCGGTTTATAGATTTTGAAGTAATGAAAGCTTTTTTATGCTGGATCGATATTCTATTTTAAACAGAACACATACTGTGTTTTACATTCGTCCTCTGCTGCCACCTGTGTAGATAAGATATTAAAAACTCTATCAATCTCTCTGCTTTCATAAACAGCTTGTGGTGTATCATATATAGTTATCTCCCCGTTTTCCATCAAACAAATTCTATCGGAATAGGAAAGGGCATTGCTTAAATCATGAAGCACCATAACTATTGTTTTACCCATTTGTTTCAGTTTTTTTATGGTTTCCAGAATCTCAAGCTGATGGTTAATATCCAGATAAGTAGTTGGTTCATCCAAAAATATTATATCCGTATCCTGGGCTAAAACCATTGCCAGATAAACCTTTTGACGCTGTCCCCCGGAAAGATTCTGAACATTTTTGTCGATGTATTTCTCCAGTCTCATATTCTCAATAGCATTCTCAACAATTTCTTTGTCCAATCTCTGAGGAGTTCGGGAAAACCCTAAATACGGGTATCTGCCGTGCATGACCAGATTATATACAGTTATATTTGGTACAGCTCTAAGCTGAGGTAAAAAGGACACCTTCTTTGCAAGCTCCTTGTTTGGAACACTTGAGATATCCATGCCCTTCAAGGTGATTTGCCCCCTAAAGGGTTTCAGCAGATTAGACGCTGTTTTTAACAAGGTAGTCTTACCGCAGCCATTTTTGCCTATAATACTTGTAATGCTGCCTTCTTCAAAATCTATACTAATATTTTTAATGATTTCAACTTTGTTATACCCTGCAGCTATATTGTTTAATTTAATCATAAAGCTGACCTCTTCTGCGTTTAATTAATAGATATATAAAGAATGGTCCTCCCAGGAAAGACATAATAATTCCAACAGGGATTTCAAAAGGAGCAAAAAGTACCCGTGCCAGCAAATCACAAAGCAAAGTAAAAATACTTCCCAACAATGCTGATACCGGAATTAAAATTCTATTGTCATACCCAACCAAAATTCTTGATACATGAGGAACAATAAGCCCAACAAAACCCAACAGACCGGCAAAACTTATGGCACTTCCTGCAAGCAGCGCCGCCAGAATTAAAAAAACAAATCGAAGCCTGGCAACATTTAAACCTAAGGATTTGGCACTTTCATCTCCTAAAGCCAGTATGTTCATATCATAGCCCAGAATTATAGCTATAACAAAAGCAAATACAATAAAACCTCCGGCAAGGCTTAGCCTGTCCATTGTTATACCTGACAGGCCCCCTATCAAAAATGCTGTGCGCTGGATGGCTGTATCAGGCTTTAAAGTCAGTACTGTATCGGTCATTGCTCCTATAAAACTAGATACGGCGACGCCGGATAAGACTATAGCCATTCTGGAGGCTCCGGTCCTGCTGGCTATAGAATAAACCAGAAGCACAGCTATGAGCGCACCCATAAACGCAGCAACAGTTATGTATTTTATGCTTGCAGGAAAAAAAGCTGCGATTAATACAGTAAATAATCCTGCTCCTGAATTCACGCCTATAATACTTGGACTGGCAAGAGAATTGTTTAATACCGACTGGAGTATAGCTCCTGATACCGATAAAGCACAACCTGCAAGAACTGCAGCCAACGTCCTTGGAATTCTTACAAAACTTATAATTCTGTAGCTTTTCGAGGTATTATCCCTTTGCTGCAATGCATCGATAATTTCTGATAAGGATATTCTCGAAGATCCAATGCTAATACTCATTAAAACCCCAAGCAGCAGTAAAACTACAAGGAAAGCTATAACTGTAGTGTTATAGCTCTTGCTGTTTTTATTCAAACTTATCCGGATAGAGAATTTCTGCAATATATTCATAGCTATCACCCCACTTTGCATTTGGCTTATAGTGGAATAGCTCCTTTGGAAGCACAATAAATCTGTTGTTTTTTACTGCTGATAAATCACTCCATGCCGGATTTTTCTCTATTCCATCCTTTAAGGCTTTTAAAGCTTTTTCGCTGTCCCCCATTGTAACTACAAAAATATAATCCGGATCTTCCTGAATAATCACTTCCATACTGAGATCCTCTAAAAGCGAATCATGCCTTGATGCTATGTTTACAGTACCCAGATCATTAAGAATTTTGCAGGCCATATTATCATCATGTTTTGCCTTCGCACCGCTTGAAAAAGCTCGAATAAACAATATGTCAGGATTATTCATCTTATCAATTTTAGCCAGAACATCATCAATTTGTTTTTGAACTGCCAAACCGTTTTTCTCATACAATTCTTTATTGCCTGTTATATCAGTGCATATTTTAAGCATATCCAGATAATCCTCGAAATGTTCTACCTTAAAAAAGGCAAAAAGTATATCAGATTTTTTGAGAGTTTCTGAAATCTTCACATGACTTTCTATATCTGGGGAAAGCAAAACAAAATCCGGAGAAAGATCTATTATTTCTTCAATATTTGGTTCTTTAATCGTGCCAACAATTTTTGTTTCTTCAGGCAAATCCATTTTTCTCTCGTTTATAACATCGTTTGTTACACCTTTTAGATTCCCTCCTGCTAAAATCCAGGTTTCAGCATAGGAACCAACAAGAGAAACTACTCTTTGTGGCTTATCTTTCAAATTTACAGTGTTTTTTAATGAATCTGTAAAGCTGTAATAGTATTCGCTATCATCCTTTGCCTCCGGCTGCGTTTTGCATCCTGTCAGAACCGGTGCAAGTAATATGATTATAAGCAGTATAGACAGTATTCCTGCTGCTGTTTTGAAGTTTGTACTACTAAAATTTTCATTAAATTTTCTACGTTTATATACATCATTCATCCTAATTACGTTCCTTATAAGTTAATTTGCTTTACTTAAATCATATTACTTTAATTATGTATTGTAAAATATAATTATATAATAATTATAATAGGTATTGTCTATGATTAATTTTTCATTCTATTTGATGCATCCTTTATGACATATACATTTGTATAAAATAAACTGACCGCTAAACGGGTAATAGCATCCTTGATTTGCGGTCAGATTTATAATTATATCCTTATTTTAATTTCAGCTTCTGACTCCTGCAACAGTCTGCTTTCCTTCAGAGGCCGTAACATCATACTTAACCACATCTGTTGTATTTTACTCTATTTATTTTCCTGATTAAATTCTATGTAAAATGTTTCAAAATCCTCCGGTAATAGGGGCTTACTGTAGAAATAGCCCTGGACTTCGTCACACTTTAGCTTTTTGAGTATATTTAATTGTTCCTCGGTCTCAACTCCTTCAGCTATAACCGTTTTACCAAGTGTATGGGAGTATTCTATAAAAAATCTAACCAGTTCTGATATCTCAATTTTATCAATCCTGTCAATAAAGTATTTATCAATCTTTAATTTATCAAATGGTATCTCACCAACACTCATTAAAGAATTATAGCCGGTCCCAAAATCATCAATTGACAATTGATATCCTAATTCTTTTAAATAGCGCATTTTTTCTATTAATCTGCAATCATTGTAGGCTATGGCTCTTTCTGTTATTTCAATTTCATAGTCAGTTCTGTCAGCATTTTTACTGGTGACTATATTCTTAGCCCATAATGTATAATCATCATGGATTAATTCGTTTACCGATGCGTTAACAGAACATTTTATGTTCATCCCTTTACTCTTCCAAATTTCCATCTGAGATGTTACATTATCAAAAACAAATTGTGAAATCTTATCAATGAAACCAATTTCTTCAGCGATGGGAATAAAGATATTTGGACCAACAAAAATTTCACCGTTTCTTTTCCATCACACTAATGCTTCGGCACCTGAAATCTTATTATTTATGATATCAATTTTAGGCTGGTACATTACAAACAATTCGTTTTTTTGAATGGATTCAAGCATTGCTCCGGTGATATCCTGTATCTCTCTTCTTTTATTCTCTAAACTGGCATCGTAATAATAAACGCCCGATTCCTTTACTGCTCCCTGTTCGTATGCAATACGAGCTTTGTTGTATATTTCAATTGGTGAAACATTCCCGCCTTGATATACATAAATCCCTACTTTCAACGATACTCTGATTTTGTATCCGTTCATTGAAACGGGCAATGCACAATACTTATCAAATACTTCCTTAATCTTTTTTTTATAGTCTACAGCGCCATCATCACATACAAGAACAATCAACTCATCTTTTTCATATGAATAAACATTTTTTTCACCACTACGACGCTTTAACCTCTTTGCTAAATCATCAACTATACTAAATGCCAGTTTATTATCAACATATTTTTCAATATCACTCAAGTTTGTTAATTTAATTGCTATAAGTTTAAAATGTTTCCCTGATTTGATATTGCTAGCAATATCATAAAAGAGCTTTTTTTGCATTTGGAAGATCATAAAAAGGACTTTTAAGGTCTCTTTGATGTTTTTCTTCATTTAATATATTAATCTTCTCGAGCATACATCCTGTTAAAAGCCCTATAAATAAGAACATAATCAAACGCGAGATCCAATTTATCGGATCCTGCATAATACCAAGTGAAACATCAAGAGGCATTAGAGGACCTGCAATTACTCCACAAATTATTCCCACTGCCAATCCGGCGTAAGGTCCCCAAAACAATGAAGATAGAATTATTGGAATATACATCAAGTGTACGAATACCTTTTGGGTTCCCCCTGTTAAATAAACAAAAAATGTAACAGCGACAATAAGAATGCTTATCAACAAGATTTTAACTGAGTTAGTTGGGCTAATTCTTTTCTCTCGTTTGGTTTCCGAACTCATGGGATATTGCTTCTCCTTTCCTCGTCATATGACTTGTCTTTCTATTTCTGTCCTTAACAGTATTCCAAATTTTTTAGCCATCTTATGGCTCTGAAAAATTATTAGATATGACGTATGCAAAACAATAACGAGTTACTTGGCTTTCGGTAGCTATATTAGGCTCATTTATCTCTATCTAACTTTAGTAACGCTTCTTCTATGCTCGGTACAAAATAGATACTGTTTCCATTATTACTTTCATATATAAAATCCTTTAGAGGTTTGCTTGTATACTTTGAATAATCTCCGACAATGGCAATTTTTTTACAATAGTTGATAAACTTTTGCAATATTTCGCCAGCGACTCCGGTACTTAAAACAAAGAAGTCATCGGCCACGCATGACTTATAAACGATAATCTTGTCACAATCAGTTTCGTATTGTACTGTTGCAATCAAATCTAATGCCGATTTGGTATCTTTGATAACAATCTCATCAGAAATAATCAGTGCAATATCATTTTTATTACCTAATAATTTGTACTTCATGTTATTATTCCTTTTCTATAAATAATCCTCAACATAATACTACTCGATAGATTCTAATTTTACAAATGGCTTAATCTTTGAGATATTGGAGTCTGTCAGACTGCTTGCCCCTCGTATATATTTTTTACCCCCAACTATTAACGCAAAACCAAAAAACCCGCTTAAAGCGGGTTATATATCGGTGGCGAGTCAAGGCTCATTTGCCTTATGTCCTCCCTTATGTCCTTTGTTAAGAAGCAGAACCGTCCTCTGTTTGATCTAAAACTCCTATTGCGCTATCTACCGGCAACGAAAAGCAAATACCGGTTCCGGCCGTGTTCAGTCCTACTTCATGCATAATGCTCTCCATAATTGCTAACTTTTTGTCTTTCGGGGTCAGAATCATAACAAGGTCCTTTTCAGGCTGTATGGTTATACCAAGGTATTTTTGAGCTTCTTTGGACCCTAAGCCCCGAGCATGAACTACGGTACCTCCAATGGCTCCTGCCTTTTTTGCCGCCGACATAACCTGGTCTAAAAATCCGCTGTTTACAATGGTTATAATTAAATGATAAGGTTCCTTTGACGTAATGGCC
Source organism: Clostridiaceae bacterium (assembly GCA_012839205.1). Classification (GTDB taxonomy): domain Bacteria; phylum Bacillota; class Clostridia; order DSM-8532; family DSM-8532; genus DTU059. The sequence goes on along the minus strand of DUNT01000058.1, from coordinate 5,635 downwards.
ATATCCTCACTTCCTAACTTTAAATTCTCTTCTGCTTGAATGCAAATTTTGGAAAGAACGTTGCTAATGCTGCTGATATTTATAGTAAAAGCAATACCTGTTCCGGGTTTACTAAAGTCAATATGATTGTTGACCTGCTTTATCAAATATTCGGACATAGCTTTTGTTTGAACACTTATAGCAACTATTTTTTTCGGTCCGCCATATCCAAGAATTTCATACACGACTGATTTAGCTGAACCTTTTCCATGAGTTAATAATAATATTGGTGCGTTATTACTCTTAAATATATTCTTCAGAACATCTTTTAAGCCGTAATCTACTATTGTAATCAATGCATCCAGCCTGGCATCAGAATGACTAACCATCATTTCCCTCCATTCTAACACTATCAGCGTGTTGGAAACTACTATCTTCATTGTAGCCTGTAGACACTGCATTGTCTATGCTAATACCAGAATTGTCTCTATTGTATTCATCGGTAACATTAATCGAACTTTCATCCTCCTGATCCGGTGATGAATAGTCCAACTCGACAATGGTATCTTCCGTAGTTGGAACGACCATTGCTTTTTTTGCAAGTTTTGATTTTATGGAATAGACTAATCCGAACAACTGTAGCGTAATAACCGGTGTCAATGCTACTAAAGCCACGATTCCGAATGCATCGGTGTAGATATTTCCGCCATTTGCTTCAGAAGCCCCCATTGCTAAAGGAAGCATAAATGTTGCAGCTAAAGGCCCTGAAGCAACTGCTCCGGAATCAAAAGCAATGGATGTGAAAAGGGGCGATACAACAAATGTAAGCAAAAGGGCAATCAAATAACCAGGTATAACGAAATATAAAAGAGACAGTCCTGTTGCAACGCGCAACATAGCCAATCCTACCGATACAGCCACACCTACCGATAATCCTATCCCCATCGCTTTTGCCGAGATTGCTCCGCTCGTAACATCCTCTACTTGCCTCTTAAGCACGAAAACAGCTGGTTCAGCAGAAACAACAAAATATCCAATCACCATTCCAACCAGGATTAGTACTATACTGCTATTATTTTCGAACAGAGTGCTGCCAAGTTGATATCCCACCGGCATAAAGCCCACATTAACACCCAGCAAAAACAATACGAGTCCTATATAAGTATAGATAGTTCCTATACTGATTTTCAAAATCTCCTTTATCCTAAGACGAATTTTAATGACTTGAAAAACGACAAAAGTCAGAATCATAGGCAGTAATGCCACCGCTACCTGCTTTATATACTCTGGAAAATTTAAGCGGTAAAGCAAGCCAATATCCGAAACCGAATCCAGATCTGGAACCGTCATTGCGCTTCCTCCGGAAGGAGTAAAGAACATGCCTAATATTAAGACACTAAGAATAGGTCCGATCAAACAAAGAGAAACAAGACCAAAACTGTCTTCTTCAGAAGTTTTATCGGCACGAATCGATGCCAGACCAAGCCCCAGGGCCATTACAAAGGGCACCATTATTGGTCCCGTTGTTACACCACCTGATTCCCATGCTATGGAAAGAAAGTCCTTACCAGTGAAACCAGATAGAATGAATGCCAAAATATAGCAGGTGATTAGTATGTACGATAGCCGGAACTGGAATAAAATTCGCAAAAAAGCTGCTACTAAAGCCAGCCCAACACCTAATGAGACACTGATGATAATAACAGAATCAGGCACTCCGTTTATTTGGCCTGCCATCACTATCAAATCAGGTTCTGCCATTGTAATAAAAACACCAATAATGAATGTAAGAATTACAATCAATGGCAGTTTTTTTGTTTTTACCAATGAGGATCCTATATGTTCCCCTATGGGAATCAGAGACATATCTACTCCCAGATTGAATAACGTTATTCCCATGATTATTACAAAAGCACTGATTATAAAAAGAATAAGATTCCATAACGGTATCGGCGCTATGGTGTAATTTAAGAGCATAACCAGAATAACGATTGGAATTACCGAAAAGAATGATTCCTTAAGTTTTTCTAACAACAACCTAAATATTGTATTCAACTCCTTTGCTGCTTTGCTGCTTTATTATTTAAGAAATTGTTGTTATTTATCACAACATCTTCATTATTTCCATTTCATTGAAAAGAATGCACAGCCGTTTTATATTATATCTCATTTAGACAGTTAATTGAAGTCCTGAAACATGGAATGACTAAAACAGCGTGCTTTGCACACATCAATCGTTCCCTTGCTTTTTCATAATTAAACAGGCATTTATTGAAAAAGATAATACGCTTTTTAATTTGCTTGCAGGCAAAACAGAATCTTCTGTTATTCTGCCATGGAAGGAAAAATAATTGATAGCGTGAGATTAGAACATTGCTTTTATTCCAAAACATCAATGGAAAAGCCGTGGACAGTATTTGATTTCATTTTATATGCTGGAACAGGCGATAACTCAATAGCACTTAATCTATATAAAAAACTATTTGCCCTTTAGATGACCTATAGATTTCTACCACAATAGGGACAATAATTAAATTCTGCAGACACATTGGTCTTACAATTCGAGCAATGCTTGAATGGCAAATAATTGTTAATCGGTTGCAGATTATCCCTTTCGATTTCAGTGTAAGGATTTTTCTCAAACTCTTTGCCAATGAAAGGGTCTAGCTCATAAAGGCTGCCGCAGCATGAGGTTTTTATAATATACTTAACATTCCACCTGACAGTTGGTATGAAAAATATGTGGAAATACCTGTAAGACTTATGAATCTCATATCTGGCAAATCTTCCACATGAAGGACATACAACATTATTATAAGTTCCTATATGTTTGTCATTATCCTGTATACCAAAAAATGCCACAAAGAACATAAGAGTCACTCTTTCTCTATCTGTAATTCATCCTACATATAATATTACCATCAAAATAATAAAGTTAACTAATTCTGTATTTATTTTGTCTGAATGTCAGAGGGACGGTTTAAAAAAGAGGCGTGATTTCTACAAGAAAAAAAGTCCATAAAACAGAACTCCGGCCTCTTAAGATGCCGATACCCACCTTCCTATGATACTGGTATTTCCGCTGAACATGTATGCCCCCGTGGCTGCCCACATTAGTACTGAAAATCTCTCCACCAATCTGATCCTAGAACTTTTCCTTCCAATAAATACCCCCCCCCAGCCCCTAAAGAGCCTGATTGCTCCTAAAGTTGACTGGGGGGTAAAGAAAAAGCCCCCGAAAGAGAGCTGAATTGCCTGCTTTCCTGCGGGGGTTTTTGGTTGTTATTAATAAGTTTATAAGCTAGGTGCCTGGCACCATTACTTGCGTTAAATACCTTACTGGTTTACCGTTTTGATGTTACCAAAAGTATCAACTAAACTATATTTAGATCCCTGAACTGCAGCAAGAAGAACATCAACAGCAGTACCATCTTTTACTGTTTTTTCGGTTGGTTCAAAAGCGAGAGTAAATGTTGTTTTATCATTAACGTCGTATTTTACAAAAATAACACTTTTTAACTCACCCTCTTTTAGGTAATACGCCCCAAACCCATCGGTTAATATAGCTTCTATGGCTAGTTGTTCATCTCCAGATTTATCGTAATACTTACCGTCCACAAACTCATTGAAATTGATATTTTCAATATCGCTTATATATTGCAGGTCCATGATCGTATCGTTTCTCTTGAATGTCCAGCTATCGTCATCCATTTCAATATTTAAGGGACTTCCACTCATATAGGTATGATGTGTAAACTTACTAAGATCCTCATCTGCTTTTAATGTAACAGTATAGTACGTATCGCCCACTTTAGCAACATTCCATTCGGCCGTTGGAGCTTTAGTATCTACTATAAAATCAAAACTGCCCTCTGCTAATAGAAGCCGCTCTTCCTCAAAGCCGTCGTTTGAAATTATACTTCTAATGGTACCCTTAAGTGTCTCTTCAATATTTTCGCCACCGATTAACACTGTCCACTCTGCAACAGCACCAGCTGTAAAATTAGCCGGCCCTCCACTTAGCACTAGATCGCTAAGCCGTATTTCTGTGCCACCTACAGTTTTATCCTTTGCTTCGGTTTCATTTCCATTCCAAAGTATTGTTACCTTTGTACCCTCTGGGAGCGCACTTTCTAAAGAGATGAATACGTCAATCTTGTATCCATTTAATGCATCAGGAACTGTGATTGAATCTTTATTGAACTTGGCTTTGAATCCATTATTAATAGGTGTCACTACCATATCAAGTCCAAGATCTTTAACAGCTTTTTCCGCTGGTGTCAATACCGTAATCGTTTCGGTCTTCTCAGCAATTACTGCTCTTTCGTTATTCAAGTCTACCAGCTTAAATGTCACTTCATATGTTCCTGCTGTATCAGCAAATACATAAATGGGGGTAGTTACATCATAGTCAGCCGTTATTGGGAATCCACTGCCCCAGCCATGTACTGCTGCATCAAACCACAATCCATCGTCTGCTGAGTAGGCCCAGAACTGTAGTTGACCTCCGCTACCTTTCGTTTGAGCTACATTAGGAGGCAAAACTTTTACTTTTTCATAGCCTAACTCTTTAATGTCTGTTGCTCTCAGAGTTACATTTACTGGTGTCAAGCCAGTAGTTACTACGCCATCTTCACCTGCTATTATCCCATCGGAAGACTCAAGCAATTCTCCAGCTACAAAATCCTGGTCAGTACCAGTTATCTCAAAGCCGTATTCGGACTTTGCTGGTTCTCTAACAGTGATTGTCGCAGACTCACCGGCAGCATTAAGCTGTTCTCCGGTAGTAAGGTCGTAGAATACGAAAGTCACTGTATACACACCAAGTTTTTTAATAGTTGCTTTAAAATGTGTTGTTACTCCCTCAGTATAATTAAGACTGCCTACAGAAAAGCCGCCTTCAGGTCCCCAGGCCAAGACTAAGTCACCTTCGTTTGCTCCGGCATAGTTTCTTTCAATCTCATCTATATTAGTTGTCGGCTTGCCACCTGTAATTTCAGCTAAATCAATATCATCAGCTGTAAGACCTGGTATTACTCCGTAGAAACGTACCTTGTCATCACTATCGATTGTTGCCCCAGTACTTTTCACAGTCACCGGCATAGTAAACTCTGAGCCAACAACGACTTCAATATCTTCAGCACTCATAATCATTTTGATTACTGGCACTGGTCCCACAGAATCACTATATACCGTACCACTATAGCTACCTTCACCTATTGCTTTTACCCTGATCCACATATCTTGATCTGCATCAGTCAATGTATATGTTTTCCCTGTTGCTCCACTAATGTCTTCGTATGTTCCGTTTTCTGCATCTGCTCTTTGCCACTGATAATTAACTGTTGCCTTGTCTGGTGTTACTTTTGCAGTCAGTGTTTCTCCAACTTTAGCACCACCCTCCACACTAATAGCACTTACTGAAACGGTTCGTGAACCACCGCCTGGTGAAGGTTTTACTGCGCTTTCGGTCGGGACTGTTTCAGAACCTCCGGGGTTAACCGGCTTTGACCCTGCGGTTACTCCGACTGTTCCCTCAGCGGCTTTAACGGATGTGCCGGGAGTATTAACATCAACATTGTTTGCATTTGCGGCAACATTTTTAACCTGACCGGTACCTTCAATTGCTGCCCCGTCAGCATTTACAATAACGTCT
>DUNT01000057.1 GCA_012839205.1 Clostridiaceae bacterium | reverse complement strand
TCCAAATTTCTTCATTCATAATTATACCTGCTTCTATAAGTTAAACTGATTCTTTGGGTGCCATTTCATAATAAAGTAAAGCAAAATGGCAGTAGGGAAAGAAATTCTTCGCATTCACCCGGAATGACAGGGCACAAATTAATCAGTCAAGCTTATACATTGATTTTTATACTTCCTATTATACAGAAAGAATAACACGATAACAATTTCTTTCTTAGTTTTTTCTAATATTTGAATAATTTTAAGATTTCCTGTAAATACTCTAAATGACCTCACAATACATTTTGACCCCCTTTACTTGCCGGTATCACTGCCGGCTCTTTTTTTGCCGATATATTTTTTGATAGACTGTTTTTGGGGGATGAGGCATTGAAATATTTAAGAAAATCTATAATTGCAATACTGATTTTTGTAATAATTACGTCTTGTCTTGGTTTTTTCCAGACAAACCAGGCATTTGCCCTGAGTCTTCTGGCGCCAAAAAACTTTAGTGTACGGGTATATCAGGACTATAATAAACTGACATGGGAAAACAGTAAAAATCCTAATGTTGTAACCTATACTGTTATTGAAAGGTCTGTGGATAATGGAGAATTCCGGCAGCTTACACTTCTTGGCGGCAGCAGGGAAAGCTATAATGATTATTCTGTCTCCAACGGCCATGTTTATACATACAGGCTGCAAACAATACACAAACAGACCGTTAAAAGCCCCTACACTCCAGAAGTGGAAGTGGTAAGTTTATATCCCACAAACTTCAGGATAGTAAATACGTTTCCTGACCATGTGGATCTGGAGTGGGAGTATCCCCTACTGCCTGTTAAAAGAGAACCCAACTATCATATTCTGATAGAGAGGCGGGAAAGCAACATATCCTCATGGGATGAAATAGCTGAGCTTCCCGTCACTGAAACAAATTTTCGGGATGATACCATAGACCCGGATACCAGGTATTATTATCGCATAAGAATTCGCTATGACAAAAATAATCATTCAAAGTATATACCATCAACCTCAGGGAGAAGTACTTATACTGGATATCCTCTGACTACTCCCCTCTGGGGTTACAGTGAAACCCAAAGTTCAATAAGGCTGATGTGGGATATTCCTGACTCATTTGAAGGAAATATTATACTGGAACGGAAAAACGCTTCCGGAGATTTTATAACTCTGTACAAATCGCGGGGCACAAGCTATCTGGATACAGGGCGCAGCCCCGGAGAGACCTATACATACAGACTTTGCATGCAGTCTAAAAACGGACAAAAGTCTGAATACACCGAAGAAGTACATATAACTGCAGAGCCTGTACCTGTACCATCGGATTTATCAGTTAAAGCAATTAATTCTGATAAGATACTTCTGGCATGGACCCACCAACACGATAATGAGACCGGCTTTGAAATATGGAGAAAGGGTGAAGGGCGCTGGGAGCTTTTATCAACAGTCCCCAAAAACAGCGATTCCTTTATGGATGGCAGTGCCCTGCATGGACAAAGCTATACCTATAAGGTACGTGCAAAAAGAGGGGATTATTGCTATTCGAATTTCTCCCAAAGCCAGACAGTAATAAATGAATACCCCGGGGATCCCGGGCCGATTCTTGCTTTTACAAATGGTTCAATACTGTATATGTACAGTAATGATAAAGCCCCCGAAGATATTAAGTATACTCTGGAATTCAGAACAAGCATAAACAGCCGGTGGAGCGAGATTAAATCTGTTCAAAACAATGTACTGATGGCTAATATGCGCTTTTATAAAGACTCCGAATATTATTTCAGAATTCGGGCAGATTTAGGGAATCTCAGCAGTGTAGGCCCGGAGCTTCATTTTTTCGGATCTGCTCCAGAAAGACCGTTGAACCTGGAAGCACCGGTGACAGGTTATAACCGTGTTACATTAAGGTGGCTGGATCAGACAGATAAAGAGGACCGGTATGATATTTATCGCACCATCAACGGAGTCAGAAAGCTGATAGGAAGTGTTGATAAGGATACTGAGGTTTTTATCGACAATCATCCTATAACAGGAGAAAACGCCTATTATGAGGTTATTGCACGTAATCTTGCAGGTGCATCCCCGGCTGCCGGAATTTCTGCGAAAATACCAAAGATTATTATTTTTCAGGATCTTGAACAGTATGAATGGGCCTATGATGCCATTTATAACCTCCAGGGCATAGGTGCTCTTGATATTATTCAAAACGAAAATTTCTATCCTCAAAATATTATTACAAGAGGGCAAGTGGTTCATATGATTTTAAAGAGTTTTAATATAGGCCACGATACCACAGGGCTGTTTCCGCCAACCGATATTACGCCTAATCATATATATTATAAAGATATGATTACTGCCATAAATCTGGGCTTGATACATCCTGATTCCGAGGGCAGAGTATATCCCAATAAAGCAGCTGCCAGGAAGGATATAATCTTCTTACTGGCAGGCGCTTTAGGAAATCTGGGGTATCGGTTAAATCCTTACGGAACAGAGTATATTGAAATATTTAATGATTATTGGCAAATACCACCGGAGGATATAAAAATTGTGTCTTCCTTTGTGGGTGACGGAATAATAAGCGGAAAGGCCGGTCAGGTACTGGATTTAAATTCAAATGCTACAATATTGGAGGCCGTGGTTTTTATCTACAGAACACTTTTAAAATACAAGATTAACTGAGTATTGTGTTTAAAAATACAAATATATAGTCAGAAATACGCATATAAAAATGGAAACGTATATGGATGCGATTACAGAAATTCTCATTTTGTCATCCTTGCGTTTAAGGCGTTTTGAGTTTAAAAACAATAAAAATACACTAATTAACAGCTGTACGAGGGAAAGCATCAGGGGAAACCGCAAAATGTTAGTATCCCAGTAATCCCGGACTTTAACCGAAAAAAAGCGGTCAATAAATGTCTCGACCTCCGGCTTGGCAAACAGAATCATTGCTAAATCAAGAATGATAAACCCCCAAAGGATGACACTGATGATGTCCAGCATTCTTAGAATGAGATCAGGGCCTTTTCTTGAATCTCTGGTTACAGACTTTTTATTATCCAAGACATGCACCCCACTTTATCAATTCTAACTTAACATTACCATACCGGGGATAAAATTGAAAGTAAGTTGTAAAAATGTAGAAAATGGATTAGTATAAACGTGGCACCCCCTTTCTGTCATTCTGAGCGAAGCGAAGCGGAGTCGAAGGATCTTACGTGTTAGCATACCAATTCCTCGCTAGCGTTCAGAATTGCATAGGACTATGGAATGAAATGCGGGAGGTAATACATGTACTCAGAGATCAACGCCCGGATTAAGGATTTAATAAACGGCAACAGTAAAAACCCTCATGCCCTGCTGGGAATGCACACAGAGAATAATAAAATTGTGGTAAGGGCATATAATGTTCACTCCGAAAGTATTGTTGTCAGGGACATACATACCGGAAAAACTTACGAAATGAATCGTATAATCGATGAAGGATTATTTGAGTGTGTTATTACCGACAGAGAGACTCACTTTAAATACGAGCTTATCCACACTACGAAAGAGGGACACACATATTCGGTTATAGACCCGTATTGCTTTTGGCCTACCATCTCGGATTATGATTTATATCTTTTTAATCAGGGCAATAACCATCGTATCTATGAGAAGATGGGCAGCCACCTTTGCGAGGCAGAAGGAGTGAAAGGTGCGTCCTTTTGTGTTTGGGCACCATCGGCAAAGAGAGTAAGCGTAGTAGGTTCCTTTAACCGATGGGACGGAAGAATTCATCCTATGCGTATGATGGGAAGTTCCGGGGTATGGGAGCTGTTTATTCCCGGCCTTACAAAAGGCGATTTATATAAATACGAAATAAAAACTCCTTCAGACGAAATATACACAAAGTCCGATCCCTATGCTTTATATGCCGAAACACCGCCTGATACAGCCTCTGTAGTTTATGACCTTGACAACTATGAATGGCAGGATGCCAATTGGATGGATAAAAGAACAAATGAAGGCGTTTTTGATAAGCCTGTAAATATTTACGAGGTTCATTTAGGCTCCTGGAGGCAGGAGCCCGACGATAACCCGGAATCAGAAACCGGATATAAGCCTTATTCTTACAGGCGGCTTGCAGAAACCCTCGTTCCCTACGCAAAAAAGATGGGATACACTCATTTGGAGCTTCTTCCCGTTATGGAGCACCCCTTTGACGGGTCATGGGGTTATCAGGTTACAGGATACTATGCCCCTACAAGCCGATACGGCACACCCGAGGATTTTAAATACTTTATTGATACCTGTCATAAAAATGGTTTAGGAGTTATTTTAGACTGGGTTCCGGCACATTTCCCGAAGGATGGGCACGGACTGGCCCGATTTGACGGAACAGCCCTCTACGAATATGAGGATAAGCGTATTGGCGAGCATCTGGAATGGGGAACCCATGTTTTTAACTATGGCCGGACAGAAGTAAAGAACTTTTTGATAGCCAACGCAGTTTACTGGTTTGACAAATATCATATTGACGGTTTACGGGTTGATGCAGTAGCATCCATGCTTTATCTTGATTATTGTCGCAAACCGGGAGAATGGGTGCCGAATAAATACGGCGGCAGAGAGAATCTGGATGCGGTAGAACTAATAAAAAACCTTAATTTAGTGGTGTATCAGTATTATCCAAATGTAATGATGATTGCCGAAGAATCCACCTCCTGGCCTTTGGTAACCAGGCCTGTTCACGAGGGCGGGCTGGGGTTTTCCCACAAATGGAACATGGGCTGGATGAACGATTTTCTGAAATATGTCAGCCTGGACCCCATATACCGTAAGCACAATATGAATCTTTTGACCTTCTCCTTTATGTATGCATGGAGTGAAAACTTTATTCTGGTACTGTCCCATGACGAGGTAGTGCACGGAAAGGCATCCATGCTTAATAAGATGCCGGGGGACTACTGGCAGAAATTTGCCGGATTAAGATGTGCATATGGTTACTTTTATGCTCATCCCGGAAAGAAACTTCTGTTTATGGGGGGCGAGTTCGGCCAGTTTATTGAGTGGAAGTATAAAGAAAGCCTGGACTGGCATTTATTAAACTACCCGATGCATGAGAAGATGAGCATTTATGTATCAGACTTAAATCATTTATACAAAACTGAACCGGCTTTTTATGAGCTTGATACAAGCAATGAAGGTTTTGAGCTTATTGATTGCAAGGATGTGGATAATTCCATAATTTCATTTATAAGAAAGGGCAAAGACTGGCATGATATGTTAATCTTTGTGTTTAATTTTACACCCCGGACTCACGAAAGTTATCGTATGGGTGCCCCTTTAAAAATGAAATATATTGAAATTTTCAATTCAGATGCTGAAAAATATGGCGGCAGTAATGTACTAAATACAGAACCAATTGTTTCAGAGGATATACCCATGCATGACAAGCCTTACTCCATGACGCTGCGGATTCCGCCATTAGGCGCTGTTATTCTGCGTCCTTTGTTTGATAACCAAAAGGATAAGGAGGAAGTATAGCACCCTTTCAACTATACTATAATTTGATTGTTCGGCAATAAAGAATAATATTTCCCACCTTTTCTGTTAACATGGGGCAGGTTATCCACATTCCGCTGCAGCATAAAAATTAGCAATATGCACAAAAATAGACCCAAAGCCACCAACTCACATATTTTGGTCTTGACAAAATAAAGTGACCCTATGTATAATATATGACTTCATTGACAAGGGGCGACAATTTGTGATATAATTTTGCACAGTGAGTTTTGAGGTGGTAGTATGGATAAAAATTCTTTATCACAGATTCGTAAAGAACTAGAAAGTTGTGTTGGAAAAAGGATACAACTAAAGGCCAACAAAGGCCGCAAGAAGACTTATGTCAAAGAAGGCATCGTAGAAAAGGCTTATCCCAGTATTTTTACAGTTTCTTTCCAGAACGAATATAATTCGTCACGAACAGCTTCTTACAGCTATACTGATGTTCTTACACGCACCATTGAGGTCAAAGTTATGTCACAGGACATGAATAATATAGCACTTTAATAATTAATCTGTGTACAAAGCATAAAACAGCCATTAAATAATGGCTGTTTTTTCATGCCTCCCGTCATACATTAAACATGGACAGCATATCATTAGAATTGAAGGGATAAGGGTTGCAAAGAGGAGGTCCTTATATGCAGATGGAGCTAATAAAAAAGCCTATAAGATCCTACAGGACTATTGAAATAAGGGAAACTGAGGAAATGCTTGAAAACAGCATTATTGTGCCTGACAGCAAACCTGATATTAGAAATATAATTCTGGCAGACGCGGAATGCTTCGTTACGAATGTTGAAAAGTCCGGACGCATGGTAGAAGTAAGCGGTGAAATAAGATATCGGATATTGTATTGCTCAGATACTCCCGACCAAAGAACCGAGAGTATAGTAACTCAATTTTCATGGTCTTTTTCGCTGCAAAAGCCAAAAGCTGATGCCGAAATCGGGATATTTGCCAGAAGTTACAGCCAGCATACAGATGCCAATATCGCTAATGGAAGAAAAATTATCGTCCGTACCGTGTGTTCAATAGTAAGCCGCTTCTATGAAATAAGATCAGACGAAATCGGCAGAGAAATTCTGGGTGAGAATGTATATTTGAAGACAACTCCCGTAAATATTATTTCCCTTAAAGACAGCGGAGATATAATGGCCAAAGTTTCAAATGTATTGTCGCTTCCCCATGGCAGCCCCGCAATCAAGGAAATATTATTTTCACGGATTAATGTCGGCGCAACCGAGCTTACCTATAAGGAAGATGAACCTGCCATTGAAGCAAAAGGTACAGCCTACATATTATACCGCAGCGATACCATTGACGAGAGCATAGAGTCTGCAGTACTGGAGTTTCCTATTAAAACGGTTACAGGCATTATGACAGTTCCAAATGAGATTGTTTTAGCAACAAGCGTTTTGAGACACTGGGAATTAGAACCTATAGAGGATGCTGACGGACTTCTTACTCAGGTAGGCGTAAACCTTGAATTTCAGGTGGATGCCCAGGCTCTGGTGCCGGAGGAGCAGGTTATAATTGATGATGCCTACTCCACTGATTACAGGCTGGATCTTAAAAAGACAGCGATAAATATAGTATCTGATGAACGGGAGATATGTGATTTTCTGGCACTCAATCAGAAAATAAAGATAGAGGACCCCGATGATCAATTGACTGAGGTGCTTCTGGTATGTGCAAATGAGCGCAACATAGCTGCAATGATAAATGAAAAGAGTCTAAATGCACAGGGAACATTAGGGGTCGATATAGTGTACATGACCAACAACGGTGAAATGAAAAGCCACTTTATGGAGGTACCCTTCAGCCAAGTGGCTGACCTGCCCGATGAAGGACAATGGCAGACAGTTCAATCCAGCTTCAGTATTAATGATGTAGAGTTTGATATATCAGGAACTGATACCATTGATTTGACTATAAATATAAATACCAGGCTCCGGATAGCCAGATATAATGAAATAGTATGCACAGAAGCATTAACAGCAGTTAAAGAGGAAAGCCGTAAAAAAGCCCCGATAGTTCTCTATTTTACGCATCCGGGGGATACCATGTGGAGTGTAGCCAAGCGCTATAGAATACCATTATCCCGGCTGGCTCTGGATAATGGGCTGGACGCATCGGTAAGTCTTCAAGCAGGGCAAAAGCTGTTTATTATGTAATATCAAAATCAAATCAAAAGGCAACCGGAAACGGTTGCCTTTATTTATACATTGCGCTTTAGCGCTCCATCTCCAACATCCGGTTTCTAGTCGCGCTCGCTACGCAATCCATGCTTCGCTTT
>DUNT01000056.1 GCA_012839205.1 Clostridiaceae bacterium | reverse complement strand
GGTATGCCAATGCCTGTATCTTTTATAGATATGTAAATAGTTTTTTCTTTTTTCTTGACTTCTACGTTTATGTTCCCTTTTTGGGTAAATTTAATGGCATTGGATATTAGGTTCAAAACAGCACGGGACAATTTTTCCTCATCAAATGCTGTTGTTATATTTTTATATTTTGTTTTTAAACTAATCTTTAAACCCTTATCCTCAGCATAGGGTTTAGCGTTATTAACAATACCCTCCAGCGTTTCTATGATATTGTGGTTTGCAAGGTATAAATTAAGATTTCCTGAATCCAGTTTCGAAGAGTCAATCAAATTGTTAATAGCTCTTAAGAGACGAAAACAGTTCTTTTTCATCAGGTTATTGTATGCCCTGAATTTGTTGCGGTTGCATCCCAGAAAAAGATCGTCATCCATCATCTCGAAAAGTTGTATTGAACCCAGAACAACATTTAAAGGAGTTCTTAGCTCATGATATATGTTGTTATAGAACACATCTTTAGGTGGACCATAATTCTTTGATAATCTGAATATCGGCTCTTTCAATAAGACATGTTGATAATCAGTACCAGAATCATTATTCTCCTTTTCGTATAAATATTTTATATCCCCCATAATCTCCAGCTCCAATCTTATACAATCAATTTATTTTGCTAATGATTAACATCAAACTTTTTATTTACCAACTAATTATATTTACTACCTAAATTTTTTTCAACATATAATATTAACAGCACGTTTTTTTAATGGTTTTTGCAGTGGGAAATGCGGGGAAATAGGATGATAGCGTAAACACATCAGGAAGAATATGTAATTTTATGAGACATATCCACGCCTTGTTTTTTTATATTTCATAGGATATGATGTATTATGGTTAATTGGATAATATATAAAGTAATTACATTTTTCTGGGAGGATGGGATGCATTTTTGCATCCTTTAACAATGATGCAGCTAAAAATTGACGACAGGATACTTTTAAAAGTGAAAAAACCGGCAAAATATACCGGAAATGAATGGAATATGGTCAAAAAATCTCTTGATAATATTAAGATGCGCTTTGCTTTTTGCTTTCCCGATGATTACGAGATCGGAATGTCTCATTTGGGAATGAAGATCCTTTATCATATTCTTAATAAAAGAGATGAAGTGTATTGTGAGAGAGCCTTCTCACCATGGGTTGACATGGAGCAGATAATGCGAGAAAAGAATCTGCCCCTGTATACTCTTGAAACCTATACTCCTTTATCAGACTTTGATATGGTGGGCTTTACCCTCCAGTATGAAATGAGTTATACGAATATTCTAAATATGCTGGATTTGGGCCGGATACCGATATTCAGCAAGGATCGTAAAGAAGGCATGCCCTTTGTTATTGCAGGTGGGCCTTGTGCCTGTAATCCTGAGCCTTTAGCCGATTTCATTGATATTTTTGTTATTGGTGAAGGAGAGGAAGTAATCCTCGAAATAGCTGATGAATATATGAGCTGGAAAGAAAAAGGAGAAAGCCGGGCTGAATTCTTAAAAAGAGTTTCAGGTATAGAAGGTGTTTATGTTCCATCCTTTTATGATGTTTCTTACCATGACGATGGAGCTGTAAAAAATGTAATTCCCAAAATACCGGATGTGCCGGACAGAATAAGAAGACGTATAATAAAAGACCTGGATGCGGTTGATTTTCCGGAAGATATTATTGTTCCATATATAGGAACTGTTCACGACAGAGTCATGCTGGAAATTTTCAGGGGTTGTATCCGTGGCTGCCGGTTCTGTCAGGCGGGATTCATTTACCGTCCCGTCAGAGAAAGAAGCAAGGAAAAACTTTGTGATATTGCCAGGACTTCTGCTCAAAGTACAGGGTATGATGAAATATCAATGGTATCTTTAAGTACCAGCGACTATTCAGAGCTACCCGACCTTTGCAACAGCCTTATAGAATTTACTGAGAAAGAAAGTATCAGCTTGTCCTTGCCATCTTTAAGGGTTGACAATTTCTCCCTTGGTTTAATGGACAAGGTATCAAAGGTGCGTAAAAGCGGCTTAACTTTCGCGCCTGAGGCCGGCACCCAGAGACTCAGGGATGTTATTAACAAGGGAATAACAAATGAAGACCTTATTTCCTCAGTCAAACTTGCTGTAAGTGGTGGCTGGAATCAGGTGAAGCTATATTTCATGATTGGACTTCCTACCGAGACCATGGAAGATGTAGAGGGTATTTCGGAGCTTTCAATAAATCTCATTGAATCATGCCGTGGTATTTCCCAAAACGGCAAAGCCCTTAATATTACCTTGAGTACAGCCTGCTTTGTTCCAAAACCCTTTACTCCTTTCCAGTGGGAACCCATGGATGACATGGATATCCTGATGAAGAAGCAGTACCATTTAAAAGACCTTATTAAAAAGCGGACAAGAAATATCAAGTATAATTACCATGATGCCAGGATAAGTCTGATTGAAGCTGTGCTTGCCAGAGGAGACAGAAGATTGGGGAAGGTTATTTATTCCGCATGGTCCAAAGGCTGCAAGTTTGATGGCTGGGATGAATTCTTTTCCTTTGATAAATGGATGGAAGCCTTCTCTGAATGCCATCTGGATCCTAAGTTTTATGCCAACAGGAAAAGGGAGTATTCGGAAATTCTGCCCTGGGATCATATTGATATGGGGATTTCAAAGGAATTCCTGAAAAATGAGAGTCAAAAGGCTTATGAAGGCGATCTGACAAGAAATTGTGCAGCGGGTTGTTCAGTATGCGGTGCCCAGATATATAAAACAGGTATCTGCACAAAAACAAAGCGGGGTTTAGTATATGGCGAAAACACTAAGGTTTAGATTTTCCAGGGGACAAGAATTAAAGTATATTGCACATTTGGATATTTTAAGGGTTTTTGAGCGGGCTATTAAACGGGCAAATATTCCGGTGGCTTACACTCAGGGTTTTAATCCCCGGCAAAAGCTGGTTTTTGGGCTGCCTATATCCATAGGTCTTACCAGCGAGTCCGAATATGCAGATATAGAGCTGTCAGAAGACATGTCACCGGAGGAGTTTATTACTAAGATAAATAAAGGGTTACCTGAGGGTTTAAAGGTGGAGGAAGCTGTAGCCCGAAACACACGGGATAATATTATGAATCAGATTACCGCCGCCAGATATGAAATAGTGTTTGAAGTTAAGGAACCTAAAAGCCCTTCTGAAATTGAAACTATGATATATGATTTGCTTTCCAGAGAAGAAATAATAGTTATGAAGAAGACCAAAAAAGGCCCCAGGCCTGTTAATATCAGGCCGTTAATCTACTCTTTGTCTGCCGAAAAGACTGATGAATACAGATTCAGGATGAAAACGTTTTTAAGTGCCGGAGCTGAGAATAATTTAAGAGCTGACCTTTTAATGCAGGCCTTCAGCCAGGAGACAAAACTTGAAACAGAGACTGTTTCAATGCATCGTAAGGCCCTTTATGCATCTGCCTATAATGAATGGAAGGATCCTTTTGAGGTTGCAAATGATTAAGGATGTTCTTGTAGATATACGCACCAAAGAAATTCGCCTGGCCATTCTTGAAGATGGTGTAGTATCCGAAATACAGACAGAAAAGAATCAGGGAAAAAGTCTTGTTGGGAATATATACAAGGGTAAGGTTGTACGTGTTCTTCCAGGGATGCAATCTGCATTTGTTGATATCGGACTTAATAAAAATGCTTATCTGTATGTGAAAGATGTTCTGCCTGAAAACCATGATGAAGATAATAAAGAGTCAACTTATTCCGGTAGTCTGCCGGATATTTCAGAGTTTTTGAGGCAGGGACAAGAAATAATTGTTCAGGTAATCAAAGATGCCATAGGCGAAAAAGGACCGAGAATTACCACCCATGTATCTGTTCCCGGCAGGTATACGGTTTTTTTCCCGCACGGGAATACAATTGGCATCTCCAAGAGAATTACTAACCAGGAAGAACGCCAGAGATTAAGACAGATAGCTGCATCTGTTAAGCCCGAAAATTGCGGAATAATTTTACGAACCTCCTCAGATAGTATTCATGAAGATTTGTTGATTGATGAGATTAATGCGCTTTCATCGGTTTGGGAAACCATCCGGAAACATGAGAAAGAAGGTAATGTACCAAGGCTGCTTTACGGGCAGCAAAGCTTTATAGAATATGCCATCAGGGAACATCTTGCTTCCAGCAACCGTTTTATTGTAAATGACAGAGAGACCTATGAGAAAATACTATCTCTTCTGAGGGATGAAACACCAGATTTTAAAAAACGGGTTGAATACTATAATAAAGATTATGATATGTTTGAGTATTATAATGTGCAAAGTGCTCTTAAGGAGGCTCTTTCCAGAAAAGTATGGCTTAAGAACGGGGCATATCTGGTATTTGACTACACTGAGGCAATGACCGTTGTTGATGTAAACAGCGGTAAATTTGTAGGAAAGACCGATATGGAGGAAACAGCTTTTAAGATAAATATAGAGGCTGCAAATTCGCTGGTACGCCAGATCCGACTAAGAAACTTAAGCGGAATTATAATAGTTGATTTTATCGATATGCAAAAAAAAGAACATCGTCAAAAACTTCTGCAACACCTGCGAGCAGCTGTTAAATCCGATAAAATCCAAACGGTGGTTGTGGGCATGACCAGTTTGGGGCTTGTTGAAATAACAAGAAAAAAAGTCTATTTGCCTTTGTCTAATCATTATAGCCATTAGGATTATTTTTCTGCCATCTCCATGAATCCTCGCACATCTCATCAATATCCCTTATCGTTTCCCATCCCAGCTCCAATTTAGCTTTTGACGGGTCAGCATAACAGATTGCGATATCTCCCGGTCTCCTGGGAAGAATCTTATATTTAATAGTTCTGCCGCTTACTTTTTCGAAGTTTTTAACCATATCCAGAACGCTGTAGCCTTTTCCTGTACCCAGGTTATATACCAATACCCCGGGTTTTTCATTAAGTTTTTCAAGGGCTTTTAAATGTCCTGTTGCCAGATCCGTTACATGGATATAATCCCGGACACCGGTTCCATCGTGGGTATCATAATCATTGCCAAATACGCCAAGATACTCAAGTTTGCCGACAGCCACCTGAGTGATATAAGGCATAAGATTGTTGGGTATATTCTTGGGATCTTCACCGATTCTTCCGCTTTTATCAGCGCCAATGGGATTAAAATAGCGAAGCATAATTATGTTCCAGCTATTATCGGATACATAAAGATCTTTAAGAAGATTTTCAATAATCAGCTTTGTCCTTCCATAGGGATTAGTGGCTGACAGAGGGAAATCTTCCTTAATCGGAACAGTTTCAGGATTTCCGTACACTGTCGCTGATGAACTGAAGACTATATCCTTGACACCGTACTTTTGCATTACCTGGCACAACATAATGGTTCCGGTAATATTGTTATGATAGTATTCCAGGGGCATGGAAACAGATTCTCCCACAGCCTTTAGGCCGGCAAAATGAATAACCGACTCTATATTTTCCTTCTGAAAAATGTTATCAAGGGCTGCTTTATCCAGTAAATCCACTTTGTAAAAAGTCAATTTTTTTTC
The DNA here is from genome assembly GCA_012839205.1 of Clostridiaceae bacterium. GTDB lineage: Bacteria > Bacillota > Clostridia > DSM-8532 > DSM-8532 > DTU059. The sequence continues at coordinate 10,561 of DUNT01000056.1, read as the reverse complement.
GGTTATTTCCTGCACCCTTTCAAGAGCCTTTTGGGATGAATTGATAAGATTATCAACCACAATTACTTCATAGCCGGCATTTAAAAGTTCCACACAAGTGTGGCTGCCTATATATCCAGCACCACCAGTAACTAAAATGGCCATAAAATCTCTCCTGTTCTCTTGTATTATGGATTAAGAACAACTATTATATATTTCTCATTATATCAGAATTATAATGGATTTACGGAGGATAATGCAAAAATTTGGTTTAGCAGCTGCAACCTTTGGATAAATGTAAGTAATAAGTCTGATATTTCTTTTAAAAAAATGGTACCATCTAATTACAGATAGTTTACCAATACTTTGTTAAAGGAAGGGAGTTTATGGCCGAAGATTCAAAAAATAAAAATACTACTTATAAGCAGCATGAGTGGTACCGTTTGGACAATGCGGCCCTGATATATCCTTCAATACAATCTGACCGCATAACTACAATGTTCCGGCTTTCCATGACCCTTAAAGAGGAAGTGGATCCGAAGATATTGCAAGCATCTTTGGAAGAAGTAATCAAGTGGTTTCCGTTTTACCGTGTACGCTTGAAAAAAGGCTTCTTCTGGTATTATCTTGAGCATAACCCCAAGATGCCGCGAATAGAAAGAGATGTCCGCTATCCGCTGGGCAGGCTGCATCCGAATCTGGGCAGGCGTTTTTTGTTCAGAGTCCGGTATTGGCAGTCCAGAATTTCAGTTGAATTCTGCCATGTGCTTACTGATGGAACCGGCGGTATGACATTTTTAAAAGCTCTGATTTATGAATATTTGAGACGGAAAGGAAAAGACCCGGGTAAACCCGGTGATATTCCAGTGGATATACTGCCCGAGGAAGCAGCAGAAGATGCCTATAATCGCTTTTATAAAAGCCCCTTACCCCTTCCGGATAAAGGGAGAAAGGCTTTCCATATAAAGGGAAAGATGCTTTACCCGGGAGCAATTATGATTACCACGGGAATTATACCGCTAGATGCCATAATAAAAGAAGCTAAAAAGTACAAGGTATCCTTAACGGCCTTTCTTGTGGCGGTATACATTGATGCGCTTCAGGAGCTTCAGGACAGCCAGGTTGCACAAAACCCAAAAAAGCGCCCTATAGCTTTACAGGTACCGGTCAACATGAGGGGAATATACCCTAGTAAAACCTTAAGGAATTTCTCGCTTTTTGTAATGCCGGAGATTGACCCGCGGCTTGGCAAATACAACTTTGAAGAAATCCTGCAAATAGTACGGGAAACGCTTATTACTCAGACAAATGAAAAAGCAATAAGCAAATCCCTTGCCAGAAATGTCGGTGGACAGCGTAATTGGTTTATCCGGGTAATACCTCTCGCCTTCAAGAAACTATTAATGCCATTTCTGTATACTCGTATGGGAGAAAGCCTTTGTTCAGGAACCTTATCAAATTTAGGCCTTGTAAAACTTCCGGATAATATGTCCCAAGAGGTTGAACGCATCGATTTTATTCTTGGAACAAATCCTATTAATAAAACAGGATGTGGGGTTTGCGGGTATAATGATAAGCTGGTAATTAATTTTGGAAGCAATACACGGGAGAAATGTGTGGAGCGTTTATTTTTTACAAGGCTGATTAAGATGGGTATCCCCGTTAAAATAGAAGTAAATGAAGAAATAAAAAGGTAATGTTTAATGAACAGGAGGGACAACTGATGGCATATTGTGTTCGCTGCGGTGTAGAATTGCAAAAAGGTCTGGAGACTTGCCCGCTTTGCAATACAGAGGTAGTTTTGCCTGATGACAATGGTATAGAGGAAGGAATGCGTCCGTTTTCGGAGCGGATACCACGTGATGTTCGTCCCAGAGTGAATCTTGCTCCCAGCCGGGCTTTCGTTATCCTGGTTACCTTTATAATTCTGGTGCCACTTCTTATAACACTAATTATAGACTTTTCAACTAACCGCACTATAACCTGGTCGTTTTATCCTGTTACATCCCTTGTACTTTTGTGGATTCTTATTGCTTATCCATCATTGTTAAAGGGGCATACAACGTTTCAGGTTATTACCATGGATATATTGTCTATAGCTGTATTTCTGATGTCTTTAGACCTTTATTCGGGGTCTTTTCCTGAATGGTCCCAATACCCTGCGCTGGCTCTGCTGCTTATATGGGTATATATTGCAATTCCTATTCTGCTTACCTGGAAGAAAATCTACCTGATAGCAATCATCTGGTGTTCAGGAACTGCGGTTTTCCTGTTTGCGCTGGATAAACTGACAGGTGGAAGGGACTGGTTTTTAACTCTGGGTTTGCCGGTACTGGTACTTGTGAGCCTTGCTGCAATTACTATAGTGGTGATGGCAAAAAAGGCAAAGAATAAGCCGCTTTTGATAACAGGCGTCTCTTTACTCACTGTATCCGTTCTTACTATAGGAATTGATGCATTAACCAATCTGTTTGTACATGGGAAATTACTAATAGCAGCATGGTCCCCCATCCTGGCTGCAGTCTTTATACCGGCGGCTGTACTTTTGTTTATAGTTAATGCCAGCCCGGAACTTAAAGCATATTTCATTAAAAAATTTCATATATGAATTTTTATTCCTTGACAGGCTTATATGTGGGTTATGCTTGTATCAATATGCAAAGTACATGTATAATATAATAAAATAAATAATAGGGTGAAATTTATTTGAAAAAAGTTGGAATAGTTATTGGCAAAAATAAGGATATTAACTACATATACACCAACCAAATAGCAGAAAAGCTATTGGAAAGGGGAGTCGAGGTTATAGTTGCACCGGCGATAAAAGACAGTCTCAACACTGATGTGACTGAAACAGACTCTGTTTACAGGGACTCTGATTTTATCATTTGTGTCGGTGGCGACGGTACTTTCTTAAAGGCGGCTCGCGGAGCTTTTCCTTATAAAAAACCTTTACTGGGGGTTAATAAAGGAACCGTAGGTTTCCTGGCAGAGGTGGAAACCGGTGAAATTGATATGGCTATAGACAAAATTGTTGCCGGCCAGTATCACATTCAGCCACGAATGGTACTGGATGTGGAAGTTATCCGAAATGGCAAGAGTGTTTATAAAAATATTGCAATAAATGATGCGGTTGTCTCCAGAATGGCTCTTTCCCGAATTATCAGACTGAAGGTAATGATGGATGGCGAATTTGTTGATTCATACGCAAGTGATGGTGTTATTGTTTCAACTCCTACAGGTTCTACAGGATACTCCCTGTCGGCAGGCGGACCTATTGTAGCCCCTGATATGCGCTTGATGCTTGTTTCGCCTATTTGCCCCCATATTCTGTATTCCCGTTCTTTTATAATAGCAGACACAAAGACCATTACCATCAGTATAGCAGGCAGTAAAGAAGTAGATGCAATACTTACCCTGGACGGTCAGGAGGGGTTTCCCATTGAGCCTAATGATATCGTTTCGGTGAGGGCATCGAAGGACAGTGTCTTTTTTGCAACGGTCAAGCAAGTGAATTTTTATGATGTATTAAGAGCAAAGATTCATAACACATAAATAAAATCAGAGAAGGATTTTATGGAGGGGAAACATGAAGTATAACCGTCACGCCAAAATACTGGAAATAATCGAGAACCATGAGATTGAAACGCAGGATGAATTGGCAGAAAAATTAAGGCAATCAGGGATGGATGTGACTCAGGCAACAATATCCAGGGATATTAAAGAGCTCAGACTTGTGAAGGTTTTGTCAGCCAATGGAAGATATCGCTACTCAGCCATGAATTCTGATGCGGCTAATATGAATGACAGGCTACTGGTAATTATCAAGGAAGCATATGTATCGTGTGACTATGCAAATAATATTCTTGTCGTTAAAACCCTTCCGGGTATGGCACAGGCTGTAGCCGCAACAATAGACTCTTTAGGCTGGAATGATATTGTAGGTACTATTGCCGGTGATGATACAATGCTGGTGGTATGCCGGGCTGAAAAGATAGCTGAAGACCTTATGGAGAAAATCACCCGCATAGTGAGAGGAGTGTCTTAGTTTAAGATGCTGATTCAGCTCGAAGTTGAAAATGTAGCTATAATTGAAAAGATTAAGATACCCCTGCAAGAGGGATTTACCGTACTTACCGGAGAAACCGGGGCGGGTAAATCCATTATTATTGACTCATTGAACGCTCTTTTAGGTTCACGGGTTTCCCGGGATCTTATTCGTTCCGGTGCTAAAAAGGCATTTGTTCAAGGATTATTTTCCTATGATTTGGATAATTATAATAAACTTGATGAGCTTTTGGATTCTATGGGTATAGAACCCCAGGACGACAGGAGCATATTAATCTCACGGACTTTTACCGAAACCGGGAAGAATATTTGCCGTGTTAACGGTACAATGGTTACTGTTGGAATGCTTAAAGAAATCGGACAAAGGCTGGTGGATATACACGGTCAGCATGACAATCAGTCCTTATTGAGAGCAGACACACATATTGAGCTACTGGACTTATTTGCCGGGGATAGACTTGCTGCACAAAAGGCAGAATACCGGACTTCGCTTCGGGAACTGAATTCTTTAAAGGAAAAACTCAGGGCTTTAGCTGGAGTGGATAAGGAGCGGGAGCGTACACTGGATATATTACGATACCAGATTGATGAGATTGAAGCTGCGAGATTATACACAGGCGAAGATGCTGAGCTTGAGAGTAAGACCAGAATTCTTGCTCATGCCGAAGATATAATTTTGGCTTTTTCTAATGCCTATCAGTGGCTTCGCGGAGATGACGGAGAAAACCACAGCGCCCTCGATAAGGTAGGTCTTTCTTTAGAGGCAATCAGGAAAATTGAAGATCTTGACCCCGACTATATGAATATCAGCAATGCCCTGGAAGATATTAATGAAAAGCTGACCGATATCTCCCGGGAGATACGGATATTAAGAGATGGAACCGAATACGATCCAAATCTTCATAAGAATATTGAGGAGCGCATAAGCCTGATTCAGGGTCTGAAACGTAAGTACGGTGAGACAATTGAGGAGATTTTAGAGTTTCTGGATGATGCTAAAAGACGGCTGGATGAGATTGAAAGAAGTGAAGAACTTATTATTAAAATCAGAAAAGAAATTGAAGCAGCCGAAAAAAGTTTACATAAACGCTGCGGGATAATGAATGGATTAAGAAGAGAAGCAGCTAAAAAGCTGGAGGAAGGTATTCTAAGAGAACTCAAGGATCTTGAAATGCCTAAGACTCAATTTGAAGTATCCATATTGTCCTGCCCTGAGGAAGGCTTTACCGAAAACGGAACCGATAAGGTGGAGTTTTTGTTCTCCCCCAATATGGGAGAGCCGTTAAAACCTTTATCAAAAATTGCATCCGGCGGCGAAATGTCCCGGGTTATGCTGGCAATAAAGACTATTTTGGCAGATATTGATGATATACCAACACTGGTATTTGATGAGATAGACACAGGCGTAAGTGGGAAAGCTGCTTCAAAACTGGGTGAAAAGCTCAAGACAGTGGCAAAAGGCCATCAGGTGATATGTATTACCCACCACGCCCAAATAGCCAGCCAGGCAAACACACATTATCTTATTGAAAAAGATGAAAGGGATGGACGTACACTTACCCTTATAAGACAGCTTGAAGGAATAGACAGAGAGAATGAAATCATAAGGCTGCTCAGTGGTGAGCATGCTACCGAAGCAGCGAAAAAACTTGCTCGTGAATTATTGGTACAGGGATAGATTGGAGAGAAAAATGGTAATTAGAAAAGCCGAGATTATTACATCAGCAGTGAGACCTGCCCAATACCCCAATACAGGCTGGCCAGAGATTGCATTGGCCGGCCGTTCCAATGTGGGGAAATCATCGCTTATCAATTCTCTTGTGAACAGAAAAGCCCTTGCAAGAATAGGGAATACCCCCGGGAAGACACGGATTATAAATTTTTATAATATAAATGACAGCATATCCCTGGTGGATTTGCCCGGTTATGGCTATGCAAAGGTTTCCCAGCAGGAAAAAATGACGTGGGGCCGGCTGGCTGAAACATATTTGAATTCAAGAGAGAACTTAAAGATGATATTACTGTTGGTGGATATTCGACACGATCCCACGCCTGATGATGTTATTATGCTGAATTATATAAGAGGGTCCGGCAGAGATTATGCCGTTATTGCAACAAAAGCTGATAAGATTAAGAGATCCATGTATAGAAAGCACATGGACAGAATCAGAGTCGTATTGGATTTGGACAATGAGCACGAAATAATTGCTTTTTCTTCCCCTAAGAGAATGGGAATAGATGAAGTGTGGTCTAAGATTGAGACCGTTTTGGAGTGAGGCATATATGGTAGCTGAAATACTGGCCGTAGGCACCGAATTATTAATGGGACAAATTGTGAACACCAATGCCCAATATATTACAAAAAGACTAAATGATGTGGGCGTAAATGTATATTACCACAGTGTGGTAGGGGATAACCCCGTCCGTCTTAAGGAGTGCCTGGAACTGGCATTAAACCGTTGTGATGTTGTGATTACAACCGGAGGGCTTGGTCCCACCAGGGATGACATAACCAAGGAATCTGTAGCTGACATTTTGGGTATAAGACTTGTCAGACACGAAGAAATCTTTCAGAATATCAAATGTTTTTTTGAAAGAGTCAACCGAAGGATGATGGATAATAATACAAAACAAGCTGATATTCCCGAAGACTGTACCATAATTCCTAATAACAACGGAACAGCCCCTGGTTTCCTAATTGAAAAGGATGGAAAGACAATAATAATGCTGCCTGGTCCGCCCAGAGAGATGATTCCGATGTTTGAAGATACTGTCTACCCGTATTTTGAGAAGAAAACAGGCCAGATAATAGGTTCCAGAATGCTGAAGGTATTTGGGATCGGAGAATCTGAGATGGAGATGAAAATACTGGACTTGATTGAAGCCCAGTCAAATCCCACCATTGCGCCGTATGTCAGTAAGGGAGAGATAGTGATAAGGGTTACGGCCAGAAGTAAAAATTATGGCGAAGCCATGAAAATGATTAATCCTGTGATTGAGCGTATAAGGGAGCGCCTGGGTTCCAATCTTTATGCATTTGACGGGGAAACCCTTGAAGAAACAGTAGTACAGTTGTTAATTGAAAAAAACATCAGCATTTCCACCGTTGAATCCTGTACAGGCGGCATGTTGGCATCCAAACTGGTAAATGTTCCGGGAGTATCAAAAGTCTTTGACAATGGATTTATAACCTATTCAAATCAATCAAAAATTGATGTTCTGGGAGTTTTACCTGATACTATCAGTACCTGTGGAGCTGTAAGCAAAGAAACGGCTGTAGAAATGGTTAAGGGTCTGATTAAAAGGACGTCTACCCGTGCAGGTATATCCATTACAGGCATAGCGGGTCCAGATGGAGGTACACCGGAAAAACCGGTTGGAAGTGTTTATATTGCCGTTATGCTGGATGGCGAAATTGAATCGATTGGGTTAAAATTGAACGGGGACAGGGAAAGAGTAAGACATATGGCATGTTTAAATGCGTTAAACATGCTTAGAAAGAAGATTCTTAGGCTTTGATATTGAGAAGCTGGAACCTGCCGAAATACTAAAAAAAATGGTTTAAACGTACTTACAGGAGATATTAAATGGATAGCATCCAAGAACCGTCCAGAAAGCTGACCAGTGTGGCAACTCTGGTAATGCTGGGCACATTGTTAAGCCGGATAACCGGTTTTCTGAGAAATGTTCTTATAACTACACAAATGAAACCCATGGGATATTCCGATGAATTTATTCTTGCATTTACCCTTCCGGATCTGATTTATGATCTTCTGGCCGGAGGGGCAATAGCTGCGGCATTCATCCCCATTCTTTCCACATATCTGACTAAGGGCAAAGAAAGAATCGGCTGGAAAGCCATCAGTACCTTTATGAATTTGTCGGTTATTATATTATTGGTTTTGGAAGTTATATTTTTTATTTTCACCGATAGTTTTTTGGGTATTCTGGCATCCGGATACAAAGGAGGCACATCGGGAGATAAGGAATTATTAATAAAACTTACCAGGATACTTCTTTTAAACGCACCATTTATGATGATGGCAGGCCAGATGAACGGTATTTTAAACTCGTATAAGCGGTTTGCTATAGCCGCGTTCGGGCCTGTAATATACAATATCTGTACAATTATCAGTATTAGTATTTTTGGGGCCAAAAGTGCTGAATTAACAGCCTGGGGTGTCGTAGCAGGAGGAGGAGTTTTCTTTATTATACAATTCTCCGGGGCATTCAGACATTTTGTTTACTACCAGCCAAAACTCTTTCTGAAGAGTAATGCCTTCAGTAAGCTCATGCGTCAGGCTATTCCTTCCCTTATTTCATCAACCATTATTGAGGTAAATGTAATTATATCAAGAAGCTATGCCACCTTTTATGAATCCGGCATGGTAACTCTTTTAAATAATGCAAACCGTACGTGGCAGCTGCCCCTGGGCATATTTGCACAGAGTATAGGAATTGCCCTTCTTCCAACATTATCGGAACAATATGCTAAAGAGAAACCCGATGAGTTTAAGAGAGTTCTTTATAACGGGCTGAAGACTATTTTTCTTCTGTCTTTAATAACATCAGTTATAATGATGATTTTAAGTGATGACATTATGAGGGCATTGTTTAAATGGGGAGATTCAGGCTCTGAGTATGATGTTTTCTACGGAGGTCTTTGTCTTTTGGGATATTCGGCAACCCTTGTATTTTCTTCCACTATCGCCATGATGACCCGTGCTTTTTATTCAATTCATAACAGTAAAACTCCGCTGTATGGAGGGGTATTCGGTATAGTGATTTTATATTTGTTAAATGCTGTTTTCAGGAAATATACAAACATTGGAATTGCAGGCACAGCACTTGCTTATTCCATCAGCGCCTTCTTTATAATGATGGCTTATCTTCTGACATTCAGAAAAAAGACAGGTATAGATATAATCACTGATAACTTTGGGTATATTGTGAAAGCTTTGATGGCAGCTGTTCCGGCCGGAATGATTACTTTTGGGCTTAAACTTCTGGTACGTCCTGATGTGGAATCCAAGCTAAGCCAGATACTGGCACTCTGTGTCCCCACAGCCTGCGGTTTAGGTCTGTATTGGCTCATACTATTAAAACTAAAAACCCCTGAGATAACATATATTAATAATTTGGTATTATCACGGTTGAAGATTGGGAAGAGACGGACACACCCAATTAAAAAATAGAAACATTTCAAGAATATAACAAAAACAACGCTTGACATACCTAAGTCTTTATCATATAATTAGAACAAATGTTCGGCAAAGGAGGGTCAGCCGTAAGGCGTATTATGGAAGAGAAGAAAAAAGCATTGGATTTGGTCATGAGCCAGATAGAAAAACAGTTTGGTAAGGGTGCAGTAATGAAACTGGGTGAGGTACCCCATGTTAGTGTTGATGCTATTCCCACCGGAGCTCTAACATTAGATATTGCGTTGGGTGTAGGTGGCCTGCCCCGGGGAAGGATCATAGAGATTTTTGGACCTGAATCGTCAGGTAAAACTACAGTTGCCCTTCACATTGTTGCCGAAGCCCAGAAAGCCGGCGGGGAAGCAGCATTTATTGATGCCGAACATGCGCTGGATCCGGTATATGCAAAGAATCTGGGTGTGGATATCGATAATCTGATTGTGTCTCAGCCCGATACAGGAGAGCAAGCTCTTGAAATCACAGAGGCTCTTGTAAGAAGCGGTGCCATTGATGTTATAGTAGTGGATTCTGTGGCAGCCCTTGTACCCAAAGCTGAGATAGACGGCGAAATGGGAGATTCCCATATGGCGCTTCAGGCAAGGCTGATGTCTCAGGCAATGAGGAAGTTATCAGGAGTTGTCAGCAAATCCAAGACTGTTGCCATATTTATTAACCAGTTACGCGAAAAAGTAGGAGTTATGTTTGGAAATCCAGAGGTAACTCCCGGAGGCCGTGCTTTGAAGTTCTATTCTTCTGTGCGCTTAGATGTAAGGCGTACTGAAACTCTCAAAGAAGGAAGTGAACCAGTAGGTAACAGAACCAGGGTTAAAGTTGTTAAGAATAAAGTGGCTCCGCCATTTAAGGAAGCAGAATTCGACATTATATACGGTCAGGGGATATCACGGGAAGGATGCATTCTTGATATTGGAGTTACCCTGGATATTATAAAAAAGAGTGGTGCATGGTACTCTTACGGAGAACAGAGAATTGGTCAGGGACGTGAAAATGTTAAGAAATTCTTAAAGGAAAATTTGGAGATTTCAAAGGAAATAGAGGAAAGGGTTAAAGCCGAATATGAAAAAGCCTTTTTGAGCAGCGGTGAAACCCATACTACAAAAGACGATTAATAAGTATTAGTATTTGTAAGCCTCTCAAAGAGATAATCTTTTGAGAGGCTTTTTTATGAGTTTCAAAACTGCCTCTGCTTTTGTCTTGCTGTCATATCGATGGCATACAGCAATAAATTTATATGGCCGAACTTATGGTATAATTATTACGATAATAAAGATATATAAATAAATATGAGGTGAATACGT
>DUNT01000055.1 GCA_012839205.1 Clostridiaceae bacterium | reverse complement strand
GAGTTTCTTTTTACTGAGTTTTATCTAGCGGTTCAGAGCATCAATGTATTTGAGTATTTAAAAGCGTGGGGCTTACTAATTAGCAGTTTTCGAATTCGCCAATATACGGCAGATGTCTGTATTCCTGGTTGTAGTCAAGGCCGTAGCCCACAAGGTATACATCCGGCACTTCAAAACCGACATATTCCAGCGGGAGGTTCATAAGACGCTTTCTTGAATTGTTCAACAAGGTACAGATTTTTATACTGGCAGGATTTCTTGATTCTAAGTTCTGAACCAGGTAGCCCATAGTAAGGCCTGTGTTTATTATGTCCTCAACAAAGAGTACGTGTCTTCCTGTAATATTTAGGTCAAGATCCTTGTTTATCTTTACTATACCGGTATTCCTGGATATACCCGGATACACCCCTATAGACATAAAATCAATACTAACCTGAATGTCAAGGGCTCTGGTGAGGTCTGCCATAAAGTACAGGGTGCCTTTAAGAACACTTATCAATATGGGGTTCTTGTCGGAATAATCAGTATTTATTTGCTTCCCTAGTTCTAAAACTCTGTTCTTTATTTGTTCCTCGGAAAATACAATCCTTTTAATTTTTGTTAAATTCATTAATTCTGTCTCCTCCGCTAAAGCCAAAACGTTCAAGTAAAGAATAGAAATCCTTTTTATATACTATATTGATATTCACACCAGGGTAAAGCTCCCTTAACAGTTTTATTTTCTTATTCTTTGTGGTTACATATTTTTGATCCATAGTTGTAATCTCAATGTATGTATCAAATTTAGTAAGATAAAAATCTGGGCTGATGGCCATGGTGACATTGCCCTCAGCATCCCATCTGACAGGGAAGGTCTTGGGTTCGTACTCCCAGGCAATGCCATACATGTTTAGAATATTTGCAAATTCTTCTTCTGCTGGATGCTTGAAGATGATATTCTTGAACCCGGTGTCTTTATCTGTACCATTCTGATTTAAAGATACGGAATATTTCATGCTTTCCTTCAGGTTAATATTATAGGCGATAAGCTCGACACATTGCTCTACCATCATTTTGTCAGTATTTAAAATCATATCATAGAGTAAAGGGTCTGTTGAATCAGTACCATAAATGAGGGAAATAAATCTTTTATGGCGGCGGTCAGTCTGTTTTATAAGCATTTCAGCATCTAAACCTTCCTGACCGTATTTTTCTCTGAAACGCTTAAGCCTGGTTTCATGGGAAGCCACCACTCTTATATTTATTGCATTGGGAGAACCGGAGAATATAATCTGTGCGCCCATACCCAATATGACACAAGGGCCTTTTGAGGCTTCCTCCATTAATCTCTTTTCTATTATCTCTTTATAGGTTAATCCTTCTACTGATTTGTTCAGATAGAATTTGGGGCTTTGCTCCAGCATATATAGTTCACGTGAAGATAATGTATCTGAGAGTATCTGGTAAAGAAATTGTTTTCTAGTGATAAGGGGTATATTTAGCTTTCTGGATATTTCCTCAGCTATTTCCCGCCCCATGCTGCCGCTTTGTCTAGAAATAGTTATAACTGCCAAAACATCATCCTCCCTTTTTATAAATATACCACAACGCTATATAGTTTAAAATTATTGGAGTTTAATATTATAAATAATGTACTTAAAAAAATGCATGGCATCAAAAACAGGAGATAGTTAGAGTATTATGGAGGTAATTTAATAATACGGTGTGTTTTGGACATTGCTAATTTGCAGGGCTAAAACTATAATATAATTAAGCACTAGGGATTACCTAAAGGACATTGCTGAAAGCGTAGATGCCGCCGTATCCAGGGATACGGAAAGATG
>DUNT01000054.1 GCA_012839205.1 Clostridiaceae bacterium | reverse complement strand
AGCACACTTAAGTCCAATAAGACCTGCCCCCAAAATCAGCACCTTTGCATTCTCTTTTAAAACACTCTCCAAATGTTTTGCATCATCCAGAGTAGTAAAGGTGAACTTGTTTCTTACACTGTCAAGCATAAACACAGTCGGCACCAAGAGCAACAGCTTTTACGACATCGGCACTTGAACGAATGCTCCCGCCTACAACAAGGGATACATTATTACGGACCCCTTCGTCACGCAGTCTTTTGTCAACACTTGCCAAAGCCAGTTCTATCGGAAGACCCACATGATCACGTATTCGTGTTGGCGCAGCTCCTGTTCCTCCCCGGAAACCATCAATTGCAATAATGTCAGCTCCGCTTCTGGCAATACCGCTTGCAATGGCAGAAACATTATGTACCGCAGCAATTTTCACTATGACCGGCTTTGTATATCCTGTGGCTTCCTTTAAGGAATACACAAGCTGTCTTAAATCCTCAATTGAATAAATATCATGATGAGGAGCGGGAGAAATAGCATCTGATCCTTCCGGTATCATACGGGTTTTAGAAATGTCCCCCACTATCTTTGCACCGGGAAGATGTCCTCCGATACCGGGTTTTGCCCCTTGCCCCATCTTAATCTCAATTGCTGCACCACTGTTAAGATACGTTGTATGAACACCAAAACGACCTGAGGCTACCTGGACAATCGTATGTTTTCCATATTTATAAAGGTCTTCATGAAGCCCGCCTTCTCCTGTGTTATAGAGAATTCCCAGATGAGCTGCCGCTCTTGCCAGGCTTTCATGCGCATTGTAGCTGATGGAGCCGTAACTCATGGCTGAAAACATAATGGGCATGGAAAGCATGATATGGGGAGGAAGATTCTTTTTGAGCCTGCCTTTCTCATCTCTTTCAATACGGTCCGGTTTTGCCCCTAAGAAGACTCGGGTTTCCATGGGCTCTCTTAAAGGATCAATAGACGGATTGGTTACCTGCGAAGCATTTAGCAGCATTTTATCAAAATAAACAGGGTAATTTTCCGGGTTCCCCATACTGGACAGCAAAACACCGCCACTGCCTGCTTGTTTGTAAATTTCTTTTATGCTTTTACCAGTCCAGTTTGCATTTTCCTTAAAGGTATGGTCGGTTTTTACTATTTTCAAAGCTCTTGTAGGACACAAGGAAACACACCTGTGACAGTTAACACATTTTGCATTATCTGCTATCATTTTTTTACTGTCACTTAGGTATTCGTGCGCTTCGTTTGCACATTGCCGTTCGCACACGCGACATGTAATACAACGATCATAGTCCCTTATTATTTCATAATCCGGATATATGTAATCAACAGCCATTTATACTTCCCTTTCTTCCAGTGTAACGATTACGCCTTCTCCGCCCTTTGGCGCCCACACTTTGTCCAAATCATTCTGTATCACTCTTATAGCCGCTTCTTCACTGGCGATATATACCATATCATCTTTTTCACCAGCCACCATGCTGCGGAGCTTCAGCCTGTCGTTCAATGCCATTATTCCGCCCTCAAATCCTACAATGATTGAGAAGGGCCCTGTAATCAACTGAGAGTCAAAAACATTTCTTAAATACTCAAGCTCCTCCCGCTCCTTCTGCGGCTTACTTTCAATGGTTGACCAAAACGGAGCTGCAATAACCGAACATATCTCCTTTACTGTAAGCCCGATTTTCCGGTGCAAATAATCTATAATGTAAGTTATTACTTCGGTATCAGTCTGCAATGTACATTTGTATCCATACATTTCTATTGCCCGGCGGTTTGCATCGTAGGACGAAATCTCCCCGTTGTGAACTACTGAATAATCAAGTAAAGCGAAGGGATGGGCGCCTCCCCACCAACCGGGAGTGTTAGTGGGATACCTACCGTGTGCAGTAAAGCAGTATCCTTCATATTCCTCCAAACGGTAAAACCGTCCTACATCCTCGGGAAAACCCACAGCTTTAAATACGCCCATATTCTTGCCGCTGGAGAATATATACGCACCGTCAATCCCGGTGTTAATCCTGAATACACATTTTGCCACAAACTCCCGCTCATCCAGCTGGCTGTCTGTAAGTTTAGTGGGAAGCGGTGTTACGAAATATCTCCAGATAAGAGGCTCATCTTTGATTTCAGGGATTTTTGTTGTTGGAATTTTTGAAAGGTTTATAATATCAAAGTGTTCCTCTAAAAACTCTTCACATTCTTCTTTTGCCATTCTGTGATCATAAAATATGTGAAAAGCGTAATAATCCTTATATTCCGGGTAAATACCATAGGCAGTGAACCCTCCTCCAAGACCATTGGAACGTTCGTGCATGACCGATATGGAATCAATAATGAGTTTACCGGAAAACCGATTGCCCGACCTGGAAATAATACCCGATATTGCGCATCCTGATATATTTCTAAACATTCCTTCTCTCAAAAGTCATTCCTCCAATCATAAAGAAAGACGCTCATCACATAGTACCTTTGAGGGCGGTAAGACGAACTGCCTTCTGACAAACACTATCTGATGAACGCCTTTGTTCATATTGCTCATGATACTATACAGCAATTTTTGTGTCAATGTTTTATGCAACTTACATTTTATAATATTTCATAAAATTCCAACTTGTCAATAAATATTATGATTATTTTTACTTTTTATGCAAGTTTACAAAATAGTAGTTGCATATTTAAAAATTTTTTATCTAAAAAATATTGACAGTTTATTCTTGTGGTGCTAAACTTTTCTTATGCAGCAAAGGTGCTGTGGATTAAAATTCCGCGGCACCTTTGCTTTTTTATTAATCAGAAAGGAGCAAATATATGGGAAAGTTAATGGTACCAAAAGGGTATAAACCGGTGTTAAGCCTCTATGATACCCAAACTTCAATAGGAAAAATTAAAAGGATTTTTGAGGATAACTTAAGTAATAACCTGAATCTCAAAAGAGTATCGGCCCCATTGTTCGTAATGGCCAATACAGGAATCAATGATGACTTAAATGGTATAGAACGTCCCGTAGAGTTTGATATTAAAGAGACCGGCAACTATGCTCAAGTGGTTCACTCTCTGGCAAAATGGAAGCGTCTGGCATTATATAAATACGGTTTTCCTGTGGATGAAGGCTTATACACTGATATGAATGCCATCCGGCGTGATGAGGAAATGGATAATTTACATTCAATATATGTTGATCAATGGGACTGGGAAAAGATAATTGACCGGCCTTCAAGAAACCTGGATACTTTAAAACATACGGTGAAGAAAATAGTCAATGCAATTTGCGATACACTTGATGAGATAAAAAAACAATACCCGGCGCTATCTGTGGCGCTGTCAAGAGATGTTTCTTTCGTTACCACACAGGAGCTGGAAGATATGTATCCCTCTATGACTCCAAAAGAGCGCGAAAACCAATACTTGAAAGAGCATAAAACCGCATTTGTTATGCAAATAGGCGATGTCTTAAAATCCGGCATAAAACATGATGGCAGGGCACCTGACTATGACGACTGGAAACTCAACGGTGATATTGTATTCTGGAACGATATTCTGGAGTGTGCATTTGAGGTATCTTCCATGGGTATTCGCGTTGATGAAAAATCTTTGGATGAACAGCTGACAAAAGCAGATTGTGATAATAGACGAAAATTTATGTTTCACAAGATGCTGCTTGATGGTGAATTACCACTGACCATGGGGGGAGGAATCGGTCAATCAAGACTATGTATGCTCCTGCTGGAAAAAGCTCATATAGGTGAAGTTCAAGTTTCAGTTTGGGATGAGGATACCGTTTCAGGCTGTAAAACAGCAGGAATCGAATTGCTTTAAGGGGGAATAATCGTGAATAATAGAAATATTCCAAATATATTTGGCAGCATGGTATTTGGAGACGCAGTAATGAAGGAGCGTTTACCTAAAGACTCATACGAAGCTCTCCACAAAACAATTGCCAAAGGCACTCATTTAGAGCTTGATGTAGCCAATGTGGTAGCAAGCGCCATGAAGGAATGGGCGGTAGAAAAAGGCGCTACTCATTTCACCCATTGGTTTCAGCCAATGACAGGTGTTACTGCCGAAAAACATGATAGTTTTATTGTGCCCGATGGTAACGGCCAGGTAATAATGGAGTTTTCAGGCAAGTCTCTGGTCAAAGGTGAACCTGACGCATCCAGCTTTCCTTCCGGAGGATTGCGATCCACCTTTGAAGCAAGAGGTTATACTGCCTGGGATCCTACCTCGTATGCTTTTATCAAGGATAATACTCTGTATATTCCTACTGCGTTTTGCTCATACAGCGGAGAAGCTCTCGACAAAAAGACCCCGCTGCTGCGTTCAATGCAGGCTCTGAACCGTCAGGCATTGCGTATACTCAGATTATTTGGGGTTACCGATGCAAACCGGGTTGTATCTTCGGTAGGTCCTGAACAAGAGTATTTTTTAATTGACAGGAGCATGTATTTAAAAAGACCGGATTTAATGTACTGCGGAAGAACGCTATTTGGAGCCAGACCACCAAAAGGACAGGAAATGGAAGATCACTATTTTGGAGCAATAAAGCCTCGTGTTTCTGCGTTTATGCGTGAGCTTAACGAGGAATTGTGGAAATTAGGTGTTTTATCTAAAACACAGCATAATGAAGTGGCACCTGCCCAACATGAACTTGCTCCCATCTATACAGAAGCAAATATTGCAACAGACCACAATCAATTGATTATGGAGCTTATGAAAACTGTTGCGGCTAAGCATGATCTGGCTTGTCTGTTACATGAAAAACCCTTTGCTGGTGTAAATGGCAGCGGAAAACATATTAATTGGTCTTTGACAACCGATACAGGAAACAATCTATTGGAGCCCGGAGATACACCCTATGAGAATGCGCAGTTTCTTTTGTTCCTGGTGGCTGTAATAAAAGCGGTTGACGATTATCAGGATCTTCTGCGTGTTTCTGTTGCAAGCGCCGGAAACGACCATCGTCTTGGTGCAAATGAAGCCCCGCCTGCCATTGTGTCAATGTTCTTAGGTGAAGAACTTACCGAAATTTTAAATTCGCTTGAGAACGATACCCTTTATACATGTAAAGGCAAAACCTTAATGGAAATCGGAGCTACTGTCCTGCCTCACTGGCAAAAGGATACTACCGACCGAAACCGCACATCACCTTTTGCATTTACCGGTAATAAATTTGAATTTCGTATGCTGGGCTCTGCTTTTTCCATTGCAGGTCCCATAATTGTAATCAATACAATAGTTGCTGATGTTCTCAGCCAGTTTGCAGATCTTCTCGAAAAGAGTGAGGATTTTAAATCAGATTTAAGCATACTCATAAAAAATACAATCAAGAACCATAAGCGTATTATTTTTAACGGGAACGGATATAATTGCTCCTGGGTAAAAGAAGCAGAGAAAAGAGGGCTATCTAATCTTAAAACAACACCGGAAGCCCTGCCGGCTTTTGTGCAGAAGAAGAATATTGATATGTTTACCCGCCACCAGGTATTTACCCAGCACGAAATACATTCCCGCTATGATATATTGCTGGAAAACTACTCAAAAACAATCAATATTGAAGCCTTAACCATGATTGATATGGTAAATAAACAAATCATTCCCGCCGTTCTTGATTATCAACGGGAGCTTGCTGAACTGATATTACGAAAAAAAGCTGTTTGTGATGATCTGACAGTGAGTTTGGAAGAAAGCCTCCTCAACAAAATTGCTAAACTGTCCGAATGCCTGCAAAAAAGACTTGAATATCTTTCTGAGCAAACCATAGCAGTCAGGGAAGCAAAGGATAATCTGGAGCTTGCCGCAGCATATCGTGAAAAAGTATACATAGCAATGAGTGAGTTGCGGATGATTGTTGATGACCTTGAAATGCTGATTGGCAGTAAACATTGGAGAATTCCAACTTACGCAGAAATTCTCAACAGTGTTATTTGAACCAATAAGTATTTTAAAGAGCCCTTTTCCTAAGGGCTCTTTTTATCAGCGGGATCTGTTGGAATAATCCAGCACTGCCTGAGCTATGCCAATAAAGTACTCTGACTCCCTTCTGATATGGTTGATTACAACGGATGCCACCGGATTACTTCGGACAGGATTACTTTCGGCTAAAATCTGTTCAAGAAGCTGGATAAATTGTCGGCTTTGTTCGAGAGCTTTCTGAAGGAATTCCGATATCTCCTGCTGCATTGACCGACTTACATTGCCTCTGGTTCTTATCAATGTTTCAATGTATTTTACCACCAAACCCTTGGCCTGATTAAAAGCCAATTCATACTGCTGAAGCTGTATTACAAACCTCGGTTCAAGATTAGGCACAATTTGGCGGATAACTACTGTATGCTCTGCCTCCTGCCGCTTCCAGAATTCTGCTTCATCAAGGGCGCGGGCCAGGGTTCTTTCACCATAATAGAATTGCATGTTCCCTCTTCCTTTCACGATTGGATATACCCTTATGCACCATTATATGAGTAACATCCATAAAATCGTGAAACGAAAAGGAACATCAGGTAAGAATCTTAACCCATTTCATTCTGATAGTCAGCGAAGAATCTTTGGCGTTGACGTTTAAGATCCTTCGCTGACGCTCAGGATGACATAAAGGAGGCTACCGCTGTGCTTAGGATGATAGCTTGAACAAACGTAATTAAAGCGGCGTGGCTGCTGCGATTT
>DUNT01000053.1 GCA_012839205.1 Clostridiaceae bacterium | reverse complement strand
TGAATCTCCTTTTCAAATGTAGTGTGAGCAACTTCATTTTACTTGAGATTTCAATTTCATGCTCGTTTTATTTTAAAAAATGTTGGAGCACTTAATCTTTCTGTACCCCAACATTTATTATAGAACCAGATTTCCGGGGTTTTATCTTTATATGGAGAAAGACAATAATTCAATATAATGTTCAAATGCTGAAATTCAGGTTTCAGGCCATAATCTCGCTGCTTCTTATGTGTTGAATTACAAAAAATGTGCCACAGTAATGGCATATTAAATTTAATTAATGTTGGGAAATATGACATAATATTCCTATAGATAGTTTTTACTAAAAAAATGTTTGAATTTGATGATGACCTTTGGAATGCCACAAATGGAACAATGATATTGGGCGTAATGTTGTAGAAATATTTCGTGACGGGTGGGAGTGTCATGCGGTATCTGGCAAGGACGCTGGCGGTGTTATTAACGTTGGCGGTTTGCGTATATCTAATCTGGTTCCTGACGAGGCCCGACTCACAATCTATAGAGTCGGGTACTCTTCCCGTATCGGCAGAATCCGGCGAAGGGGACGGAACAGGTGCTTATTATGCGGCAGCATTTGACAGCACAAATTTCTGGGCAGCAGGTTCCGGCGGCAGACTTGCCCGCATTACAATGGACAATGAGGTGGAGCTGCAATCCTGCCCCACCAGAAATGACCTCTATGACCTTTGCTGGGAAAACGGCAGACTTTTGGTCTGCGGTGAAAACGGGACAATTATTTATCAGTCGCATAACGGTACATTCAGGAAAGCTGCAACAGGCACCACGGCGGATTTGCTCGCTATCACTGTGTTTCAGGGCTCTTACTATGCGGCAGGCGAGGGTGGCATCCTGCTGACTTCGTCAGACGGCAAAAAGTGGTTGAAACATGAGCTTCCTGTCTCCAGTGATGTGATTGGTCTTGAAGCCAATAAAGAAACACTGTTCGCAATTACCCGGGATTCGGATTATCTGGTGAGCAAAGACGGTACCGCCTGGAGAAGTCATAATTACAACAAAGAGTATCAGGGTTATGCAGACCCGTGTGTGTTTGAATCTCTCGAAAATATGGGCGATTCTTTTTTTGTTGTGGGTCAGCTGCAGGAAAACCCTGATATACCACTTATCATGTTTACCGAGGATGGTCAGGTATGGCTCAGTAAGCCGATGGCACGAATAAACGGTATGACGTTCTCTGAGTTGGGACCACTGAAAATTTATGGGATTGGTTGCCATTTAGACCAGCTGATTGCTGTTTGTGACAGTGGCCGGCTGCTCACCGTTACAAACTGTGCCGAATGCAACCAACTGGGCAAATATGCCGATGCAGACGTATTCGATTTGGCGTTTGGAGATAAGCGCATGCTTCTGGCTGGAGAAGGATACACCCTTAGTGTCATTGCCCTTGAGGATGTGAGGCAATACAAAATCCAACCAGAGCAGGCGCTGACCGATTACCTGAATAACGGGGCTGTGCTGATCGATGTGCGATCCGATGAAGAATGGGCATCGGGACACATAGCGGGTGCTGTTCACATCCCTCTGGCCGATGTGGACAGCCGTCTGCCACAGGAGATACCCGAAAAGCAAACTCAACTTATTTTTTACTGTGGCAGTGGAAAGCGCTCTCAGACAGCTCTGGAGAAGGCAAGGGATCTGGGCTACCAGCTGGTGTACAACCTTGGCGGCATTGATGATTGGCCTTATGGGCTGGAGTAATATTAAGTTTCTTGGTTTATATATGCGGGTCGCTAAAACAGGTAAATGAAGAAATTAAAATACGCAGTGAAACCAGATGCGCACAGGCAGACTGGAACTCCAGCAGATCCCTGGACAAAACATAATAGGGATCGGTTTGGTGTTGTACACCAATGCCCGGAGGGCTTGTCTTATAAGGCGGGAATAAGGGCTGACAATAAAAAAGTACGGTATCAGTATAGAAAGAGAGTGATTTAATGAAAAAGGTTTGTACTCTGATTTTAGCAATAGCATTAATTCTTACAAGTTTTCCTTCTTCATATGCTGTTAAGGCAACAGAAACGGAGCCCGATACAGTACCATTGTTTGTTTCTGCAGCCACTACACCGATTTATCAGGATGAAAGCTACTCATATGAAGAGCGGGCCGCCGATATGGTTTCACGCATGACATTGGCAGAATTGGCCTCTCAGACCGCTGGCTACAATTCCAGCGCTATTCCCAGGCTGGGTATTGCAAGCTATATGTGGTGGAACGAAGCACTTCATGGATATTCCCAGGAAGGCTGGTTCGGTATTACCACTGACGGTGCATCATATCCTTCCAGCTATTCAATGGGTGCGTCATGGGACCCCGACCTCTATTATCAGGAAGCTCTGGAAATTGGTTCTGAGATTCGTGAGAGGGTTAAAGGGAATAAATACAATCTTACTTTCTTCTCCCCTACAGTAAACCTGGCCCGTGATCCCAGATGGGGCCGTAACGATGAAAGCTATGGCGAAGACCCATTCCTGGTGGGGAAAATGGGTGCCGCTTTTGTCAAGGGAGTTGAGGGTAAGGATGAAAACGGAAATTATCTCTTAACCAATAATAATAATCAAGGCATTAAGCAGGCCGTGACCACCATCAAGCATTATGCGGCTAATAACACTGAGAAAAACCGCTATACAAGCGGGGCAGACAATGTAAGTCTCCGTGAAATGCGGGAGTACTATACCCGCCCATACGGTATTGTTGTTGGTGATGCAGATGTTTCCTCGGTTATGATGGCTTACAGCAGTGTAGATGGTGTCCCTATTTCCTTCAGCAGCTACTATATGGATACCCTCCTGCGCCAGACATATGGCTTCTCCGGCTACATAGTATCTGACTGCGATTCTGTCGCTACCTCTTATAACAGAAATATCCATAATACCAATCCTCATACCGGGCAGAGATACACGCTGGGAGAGGCATATGCAAATGCTATGGCATCCGGTCTGGATCTGCAGTGTAATGCAGGTGAAACCGATGGTCTTGGCAGTTACGCTTCCAACTACAAACTGATGCTTAAAGATGCTGATGGAAACCCCATCGTAACTGATAAGGGTTACTTTACTGAACAGCAGTTGGAATACTCAGTGCACCGTTTGATGACCAAACGTATGGAACTGGGTGAATTTGATAAGGAAAATCCGTATGTAACCCAAGGCGCAGAACGTTTGGCATCTGGTATGGCAGGCGGCTATGTCAACGGTGCAGCAGGCCAGACTCAAGAGCGTATTGATCTGGCTGACGAACTCTCCCGCGCCACTGTGGTGTTATTTAAGAATGATAATAAAGCTCTTCCAATCACTGCTGATGAAATCAGGGATAACGACACATACAAGGTACGTATTATAGGGCCTGTTGGCCAGAGTAATTTCCGTGGCGGCTACTCTTCACGTCTGTCCAATGAAGCCAATATTGTTACCATTGAACAGGCTATTAAAACAGCATTCAATGACCCTGATACATACGATGAAGTCACCCGAAACAATCTTGATATTTCCTACCACTATGGTTTCAGTTCAGCGGTAAGTAGAAGCAGCTTCACCGGCTTGAGGAGCGAGAATATCAGCCTTACTGATGTAGAGGACAATGTAGACTTAGCGATCGTTGTTGTTGGTCAGGGCAGCGGTGACTCCCGTGAGGACGGCGACCGCACCAATTTGAATCTGGCACAGGCACAGATTGACCTGATCAAACAAGTTAAGGCCAAGAACCCCAAGAAACTGATTCTTGTCATGGAAACTTACGGTCCGGTGAACATGGTTGACGATATTGTTAATAACGCCGATGCCATTCTCTGGTCCAGTTTCAACGGCTTTAGAAAAGGAACGGGCTTTGGCGAGGCCATCACCGGTAAGAACAATCCTTCCGGCCGTACCAATGCAACCTGGTTGAAGGATATGATTAACGATACCCCCGGCTTCTTTGATTACAGTTTATTCCCTGCCGATGGAAAGGGTGGCCGTACCTATATGTACAACGTAGAAGAGACCATTTATCCGTTCGGCTACGGTCTGAGCTATGCAGACGTTGAATATGCACCTGTTACAGAGGGCGGTTCAATCCTTGGCGCTGGCTCTGCTGGCTCCCTGGTGCTTGGAACAAGTAGTGAACCAATCACAAAAGACAGCATGATTGATATAAAGTTTAAAATTACAAACACCAACAGTATTGCAGGCAAGCAAGTTGCACAGGTCTATGTTGTTTCCCCCGGAGCGGGAACAGACCCCCAGATTCCGTTAAAGCGCCTGGTGGGATTTGATAAAGTGCATATAGATGCGGACGGCAGCGAGATTGTTACCATTCCTGTAAAGGTTACTGATTTTGCATTTTATAATGAAGAGAAGGAATGCTATGAACTTCCCGCCGGTGAGTGGAAGATCTGGGTTGCTCGTTGCAGCGAATTCAGTGAGGATGACTTGTCTGAGACCTTTATAGTCGAGAATGGGGATATCCGTGAAGATCCAAAGGTGGTTACTGTGAAACCCACTCAGTACGGAGACGGCGAAAGCAATGGTGTAAGCGAACGTGTCATTTTCTCACTGACCGATAATCCATCGAAGAATATCGTTATACCCAACATCGCGGTTACTATGGCTAACGAGAAATTGTACGGAACACGTGTTATTAATAACGTCCCCGGCAAGGACATTGGTGTGGATCCTGATGTAGTCAACGCAGCCACTGCAGCCACCGATGATAAATGGAATGTTCCTGACAGTGCTGGTAGTGTTGAGCGTCTGGATACCGGAAAGACTGCAGATGAACTTCCCAAGATTGGAACGAAGTATACTCTGCCGGAGGCTTACATAATATCCTATGCATCCAATCGTCCTGATGTTGTGCAGATAGGAAATGAAACACATGCCAATGCATTTGCCGAAGGACAGATTGTCATGAAAGCTCCCGGTGTGGCAACTATAACGGTTAAAGTTACTGCTCCCAGCGGCGAAGAAGCTACCACCGATTTTGTAGTATGCGTTCAGGGCGAACCTGTTCTTACTGAGATAACCCTGGGTGGTAATCCCATAGAAGATTTTGATCCGCATACGCTGCACTACAGTTGCAATGTTCCCGACGGTATGGATATCACAAGTGATAGCCTCGCAGTTAAAGCCACTGCTGTTGAGGGCTTTACAGTGGAATATTCCACTACTGACGACGGCTCGGGTACTATCGGATACCAGGCAGATCCAAGCGGCAATGGCATAAAACCGTCGTCTATACCTGGCAACGTTTACATCAAAATCTCAGGTGAAGGCATTGCCGACCAGATTTACAGAATACAGTTTGATGAAGAAATATCGGCAACTTCCTTCATTAAAGGTATAATTGACGATAATTGGGCCATTGTTAATGAAGATGCTTCGTTGTATGAAGCAGTGAAGGGATATGGTCTGAAACTGCCAACACTACCAGATAATATTTCAGCCAGCAATACTTTTAAGAACCTCTTTTTAAGACCGGCAGCAGGCGACTGGACAATTGTAACAAAGATTTACTTCCCTGTTCGTCCCACTCAGTCAACTCAGCAGGTCAGGCTGATGGCATGGCAGGATTCGACTAACTTTATCAGTGTAGGTCTGCAATCAGGCTTTAGCTGGTTTGGACCTGCAGGACTCACAATGAATATGGCGCCTACAATCGGTGGTGCTTCCAACGGCAGTATCAGCCTAAGTACAGGTCTTTCCGGAGATCCTGATCCGTTGGTATTCTATATAAAACTCCAGCGTGAGGGACTGAAATTCACCGCCTGGTTCTCTACCGATGGTATAAACTATACCAGGGTGCAGAGTGCTGACGGCCGCCGTGCCAGTGAATCGCAGTACCTGAAGGATGTACAGCTGGGACTGTTTGCCACTAAAGCCGGTCAGATGTCGCCCACCATCGACACCTACTGCGAATTCATTGATGTAACCAGCCGTTACGGTGAGGTACTTAAAACAGATCAGGATGTACTCAATGATGCATTTAAGGATGTTGTAGAATATCTGGCAGGCGAGATTCCAAGTGAAGTGTCTTCCGATATCCAGCTGACTGTCCCGTATGACTATACAATTACCTTTGAAGCCGATGAGTGCATCAATCCCAATGGCACAATCAATCGGCCGGAGGAAGACAAATTAGTCAATGTCAAGATCAAAGTAAGCCACCCTCTGGCTGAGATTGACGGCAACCATGAAGTGACTGTATTTGACGGTAAAATCCTGGTTAAGGCATCCGGCAGCGAAACTCCTCTGACTGCTGCACTTATAGCAGACAGCAGTGTGCAGCCGGGAGCTACATTTAATCTGGGAGTTGCACTTAACAATGTCACACAGTCTGTCTATGCCGAGGACCTTACTCTGACCTATGATTCCAATGTATTTGATTATGTGGGTGCGGAAGGAGCCAGCAGCGATATCCGAATAGTCAGAGAGGATAAAGATATCGCAGGAAAAGTAAGGCTTATAGCCGCAAATATCGGAGGAGTATCGGGTGACAGTACTGATATATTCAACCTAACCTTTAAGGCGAAGGATGGTGTTGAAAACACCACCGGAACTATTGCAGTGACTCAGGCAAAACTTGGTGTAGCTCCTTCGGGAGATATCATTGAGGCAGCACTTGATACAAAGAGTATATCAATAGGCACCAGTATGCCAGTTGTTGACAAGACAGCTTTGATTGAGGCTATTAATAATGCAGAAAGCCTGCACGATGCTGCTGTAGTTGGTCCAGAGCCTGGCCAGTATCCACAGGAGGCCAAGGATGCTTTGCTTGCGGCAATTAATGCAGCTAAAGCTGTAAAGGATGATCCCAGCGCGACACAATCACAGGTAGACAATGCGGTAACGGCGCTGAATACTGCTGTTCAAGCCTTTGAAGCAGCTGTGAATAAGTCTTCGGATATTAATGACGATGGAATAACGGATGTAGGCGACCTTGCAATAGTAGCTTACTATTACGGTAAGGACTCCACATCGGAAGACTGGGCAACCGCAAAGATTGCGGATATGAATGGAGATAATGTTATAGATATTTCAGACCTTGCTTATGTAGCGTCTTACATTGAAGGATAAATATCTGAATGAGAGCTTGGGATAGGTACTAAACTACCTTATCCCAGGCTTTTTTTATATTTCTTAGTTTTTGTACCTGAACAAATTAAGAAAATTGCCTTGTTACCGCGGCGGCAACTTTCTTGATATTCGCAAGCTCATATTAAGAATTATGTGAACAAAGATGTCATTCTGGGCCCCCTCGTGTCATTCTGAATGGAGCGAAGCGAAATGAAGAATCTTATGCGTTGACGTTTAAGATTCTTCGCTGACGCTCAGGATGATAAGCTGTATCAGAAGGAATACAAATATCTTATGAGATATGAGGAAAAAGCCGAAGCTAAAGATGCCATCTATTCCTCGTATGTTAGATATGTATTGGTTAACGATGACAAGGTAACCTGGGGTGATATTATGCGTGGATTATTAAGCTCCCGGTCTGGAGATTATATACCCCACCACTCAATATACACTGATTTACTTTTAAAATGAGATTCCTGCGGCAAATAGACTTCGACTCCGCTACGTGACCCTCATGATGACATCCACCTGTCATTTATGAATGAAGAGATATTAAGATATAATTTTTATTAAATCATCTATTCTGTATTCAATCTCTCTGTTATAATGGTCTTAACGATATTACCTTCATTGTATTCTGCTTATATGATATTGTTTTATTCCGTTCATAGCATTTAATAGAGAACCGCTTTTATTGTAAGGGCATATTCTTCCTATAAACAAATAGTAGTTTTTACAGGGAAGAAGTTGGGTTAATTGCTTATTTGAAGTTAGTCTTTCTGTAATAAAGATTGATTTCTCTTGAATTATGCAAGGGATTTAATAAAATACGGGGAATACATAAAACAAGTTAGGAGGCATTATATATGGAAAGTAAAAAAAATAAATATAAATTTGCTGTTTTAGGTGCAGGACATGGAGGCACAGCCATGGCGGGGCATCTCTCGCTGTTAGGCATTGATGTGAGTCTCTATAACCGTGGTGAGGACAGAATCAGAGCAATAAAAGAAAGAAAGGGTATTGAAATACTATCGAATTGTGATCACATCGCCCATGGTTTTGCTGATTTGAAAATTGTTACTTCAAATATAAGCGAGGCTATTCATGGAAGAGATGTAATAATGGTGGTACTGCCTGCCACAGGTCATCAGTTTATTGCAGAACAGCTTGTACCGCACCTTGTAGATAATCAAATTATTGTCCTGAATCCAGGCAGAACAGGTGGGGCTCTTGAGGTACTGGCCATATTAAAAGAAAAAGGCTGTAAGGCTGATGTTGTGGTGTGTGAAGCTCAGACACTTCTCTATGCCAGCCGGTCTATAAACCCGGGTCAAACTCAAATTTTTCGCATAAAAAATAGTGTACCGGTAGCCGCAATTCCAGCGCATCGGACTCCTGAGGTGGTCGGCATACTTCGCACAGCATTACCACAATTTATACCCGGAGATAATGTTATGAAAACCAGCTTAAATAACATTGGCTCTATTTTCCACCCGGCAGTGACTGTGCTGAACGCAGGCAGAATTGAGAGCACATATGGTGATTTTGAATATTATACAGAGGGCATAACGCCATCTGTTGCATTGATATTGGAAAAATTGGACAGAGAACGGGTTTGTGTTTCTGAAGCTCTAGGGTTTCAGGCCATGACGGCGCGTGAATGGCTGTACTTAGCTTATGATGCGGCAGGCCGTACACTCTATGAAGCAATGAGAAACAATCGTGGTTATGATGGCATTATGGCTCCAAAAACAGTTATGACCAGGTACATTACTGAGGATGTTCCTATGAGTCTGGTTCCCATAGCATCCCTCGGCAGGCTTTGTGGAGTATCTACACCTGTTATCGATTCAATTATTATGCTAAGTTCTATACTGC
Organism: Clostridiaceae bacterium; assembly: GCA_012839205.1. Lineage (GTDB taxonomy): Bacteria > Bacillota > Clostridia > DSM-8532 > DSM-8532 > DTU059. Next base: position 6,773 of record DUNT01000053.1, on the reverse strand, counting down.
ATAATACAGATTATTGGGAATGTGGGCGAACAGCTGACAGAATGGGGCTTACAGGTATGACACTACGGGAGATAAGAACATTTATCACAGAGGGGAAAATAAATAATTAAAGGAGAGATCAGCCGTGAAAGGAAAAATCATAGCAGGGGCAATAGGGAACTGTGTTCATGTTGCAGGAGTGGTGAGATTTCTGAATTTAGCTCAAGAATTGGGTTACGAAGTACGATTTTTGGGGGCTGCTGTTCCTGTGGACGAGTTTATACAGGAGATTCATGATTATGAACCGGATATTGTCGGGTTGAGTTATCGTTTAACACCTGAGGTAGCTGAAAGACTCTTGCAGGATTTCAAGAACAAAATGGGCGAGAAGGCATTAGCTAAGTATAGATTTGCATTTGCAGGTACGCCTCCTGTCTGTCAGGTTGCAGAAAAAACAGGAATATTTGAACGTTGTTTCACAGGATTAGAGAACACATCAAAAGTCATGGAGTTTCTGGGATGTGATGATGGAATTTGTGTTGCAAAGAAGAGCAGCGATAACCTAATTGATAGAATGGAAGCAGCGAACCCAACTCCCTTACTTCGTCATCACTTTGGGTTACCTGATTTGGAAAAGACAATACAGGGTATTCGCACAATTGCCGAAGCTGATATACTGGATGTAATTTCTATTGCTCCGGATCAAAATGCCCAGGAATCATTTTTCAGGCCTGAAGAAATGGATCCTATGCAGAGTGGTGGCGGTGGTGTCCCCATACGCCACAAAGATGATCTGATTCGCATAAAAGAGGCCAGCCGAGCCGGAAACTATCCTTTGCTCCGTATTTACAGCGGGACAAGGGACCTGGTATCCTGGGCAAAACTTTCTAAAGAAACTATTAATAATGCATGGGGAGCCATTCCACTATGCTGGTACAGTGTATTGGATGGCAGATCAAAACGCATTCCCGAAATTGCTATAAAGGAAAATCAGGAAGCAATGCGTTGGTATGGTGAGAACGATATTCCTTTGGAAGTGAACGAGGCACATCATTGGAGCCTTCGGGATGCTCACGATGCCATTGCTGTGGTTATGGCATATCTTGCGGCATATAACGCAAAGGATATGGGGGTTAAGCACTATATAGCACAGTATATGTTTAATTCGCCGCCAATGATTACTCCGGTTATGGACCTTGCCAAAATGCTGGCGAAAATTCAACTCATAGAATCGCTTCACGACAAGGATTTTACTTCATACAGACAAGCACGAGCGGGCCTTTTGCATCTGTCTCCAAGGGAAAATGTTGCCAAAGGGCAGTTAGCTGCTTCTACGGTGCATGCCCTTCAGATTAAGCCACATATTATTCATGTGGTGGGATACTGTGAAGGTGATCATGCCGCAGAAGCCCGGGATGTAATAGAAAGCTGCGAGATTGTGCAGGGAGTCATTCGTAATTGTGTTTCAGGAAATGCTGATTCAAAATTAGATCATGTAGTAATTAACCGAAAGGATGAATTACTGAGAGAAGCATCAGTTATTCTAGATGCCATAGTAAATTTAAGCAAGATGATGGGGAAACAGGATATAGATCCTTTTACCGATCCCGAGGTTTTGGCAGAAGCTATCAAAGTTGGAATATTAGATGCACCACATTTGAAAGGCAATCCTTGTGCTGCAGGTCGGCTGGAGACCCGCTGTATAGAAGGCGGAATTGATGCATGGTGCAAGAAAGAAGAACGCAGAATATTTGAAAAGGAAAGGTTGTCAAGATTCATGAATCGCCAAGTTTCATTGAAAACCCATGTTTAATGTTTTATAATTTACCAATAGAGGGCATGAAAGAATTATTGAGGAGGGTATTTATGTCTGAATATTATATTATTGGGATTCGTATGGATAACAGGGTTCATAATGCAGCGAAATTTCAGGAAACACTGACTAAAAACGGCTGCAGGATCAGAACACGTTTAGGCTTGCATGCAGTTAGCGAAGATGCATGCTCGAATGATGGGCTTATTATGCTTCAGCCTTGCGGGACTAAAGAAGAGGTTGAGGGCTTGGTTAAGGAATTAAATGATCTGGAAGGAATAACAGCCAAGCTTATAGATTTAAATTAAATATTTATATGCTTTGACTTCCATGGTCTTCGAATAATTTGGCAGCCGGTATGTTTTTTATCAGAATATATAATTGTACGTGATAAAAAAATATGTTAAAATACGGTAGGCGCTTGGTTTGTATGGATGGTCATACAACCAGGCACTACCCTGATATGAATGGTTCAAGCCGCAGGATTTGTAGTATAGCAGGAAACATATCATATCAGTAAAATTATTAAATAATAATAAGGAGTAGTACGGTTATGAAGGTAGCAGTCAAAAACAGATACATTGTCCTTGTGATGGGGATGATAATTCAGCTTTGCGCGGGCATAATTTATATGTGGAGTGTCTTTAAAGGCCCCGTATCAACACATCTTTCCTGGGACTCAGCCAGTGCTTCAATAACATCGTCAATCATGCTTGCCGCATTTGTTATCGGAATAATTATAGGCGGGCGTATGCAGGATAAATATTCGCCTGCGCCGGTGGCACTGGCGGGAAGTATTTTTCTTGGATTGGGAATGATCTTAAGTTCGTTTACCCCCCAATCTTCACCATGGCTTATTTATATTTTCTACGGCATAATAGGCGGATTTGGGGTTGGCTGTGTCTATACCACCACTGTATCGGTAGTGCAAAAATGGTTTCCGGATAAGCGCGGATTTGCAACAGGCATGATGGTAGGAGCATTTGGCTTTTCTCTGGTTTTGTTTGCTCCACTAACTAATATGTTGCTAATAAACTGGGGGGTGCCAAAAACATTTCTGTTTTTTGGAATTTTGTTTTTGGTCATTTGTTCCGCCTGTTCGTTATTATTAAGCAATCCTGAAACAAAACAGCAAAGCGGTATGATGGTAAGTGTTCAAAAACAATATACAACTAAAGAAATGCTGCAAACTAAAGAATTTTATCTTCTTACACTTTCTATGTTTTTCCTTTTACCGGCATATTTTATTCTCAATCCACTTTTTAAATCTTTAGGGATGGAACGAGGGCTTACCGATAGTATGGCAACTTTCGGAGTAATGCTTACCGGTGTGGCAAGCGCCAGCGGACGACTTCTTACTTCATGGTTTTCTGATTATGCCGGAAGAAAAAGCGCTATGACACTGATTTCTTTGATTACTCTTGTAGCCGCTCTGGTTATGATATTTGCCGAAGGCATACTGTTTTTGGTATGTATTGCAGCCATAGCATTTAGTTTCGGAGGTTCTGCCAGCGTATATGCGGCAACAGCTGCCGATTTGTTTGGAACAAAGCATATGGGGCTTAACTATGGATGTGTCATGGTAGGATTTGGCGTATCAGCGCTGATATTCCCGATCATATCAAATCTTTTAAGTGCGACAGGAGTATATACATATTCTTTTATGGTAGCAGCAGCAGGATGTATTATAACGCTTATTCTTATAGGTTTTTTAAAGATTCCCAGAAGAGCCGGTAAATAAATCTGTTATTGGATTAGTGTCTATACATATGTTAAAAAACATCCCAAATATATAAATCAATATATTTGGGATGTTTTTGTATTATATTTCTCGACAGTTCTGCGCCTATTGTAGGGCAGGACTATATGTTTCTGACAGAAAACCATTTAAAATGCCTGCCGGCTTCATTTCTATCTGCAATACAAAAAAAGTAATTAGTAACAGTGTATTCCTAGAGTACTAATATTGGGAAATAATAAAAAATCACATATAATAAATTCATAGGTTATTTCATCTAAAGAACAATTATTATTATAAAAATTTCCTTACCGGGGGAAGGAAAATGAAAAGTGAAAAAAGGAAAGGTTTCAAGAAGATTGTATTAATAAAATATGTTTTTGAGTATCTTATGATGATGAACCGGAATACATTATCTTTTTTAGGTGCTCATTGGTGCGTTGTCACAAAAAAAGAAATAATAAGGAGTGGAGGAGGTGGAACTACAGCCTATATCCTATGGCTTAAAACTGAAGGTTCTGACTACAGCGGTTTCATTTTTGTAGGCCCGGATGACTATGACAGAACAGAAGTAAACAGAAGATTTGATCAACTTGGTGTCGTACATAATAAAAAAAGAGACAGATATAAGTTTACTAAAAATTTGACAGAAAAAGACGCAATTGATGAAATAGTAAAGGAGGCAAAAAAATATCTATCATATGTTATTGCAGCTGTCGCAATAGGTGTTATTTTCTATTCTATTATTCTTGTATGTGTATAGAGAGATAAACAATAGGAGGTAATTTTTATGAGGGGAAAGTGCAAATCAGTGGTATTGATATTGTTATCAATACTTATTTTGCAAGCTCAATTTCTGACGGTTTTCGCTGATTCAGTCATACAGGACAAAACTATTAATGTTATCCCCTTCTCTGAAGAAGCACAAAATGACTATGCATCATGGAAAAGACAGTTAGGGCATAATAGCGGCAGGATGTTAGCATCTATTGAATCAACAAAATTCTCCATCAGTAATGATTTTCTTGAAGTAGCAGTAGATAATTCAAATGAAAAAGGCAAGTTCACTATTGGAACAACCGGCGGTGACCCTGATATATTAACCGATAATTATAATATTTTACTTTACGGTCACCCGAATCCATGGAGCTCTTTCACCACAATAAATATTGACGGCGAGTATTACATATTTGAAGCTGCATCAATAACACAAACAGAGAAAGAAATTATAGCAGAGATGGCCGTAGGTAATATATTAATTCAGCAGGTAATTAAACTGGCCCACAATGAGGTGACAAATAGGGAAGACTTGGTTCAGATTTCATATAACATCATTAACAATGGTGAATCTGAGGCAAATGTTGGTGTCCGTATAATGCTTGATACAATGTTGGGATCAAATGACGGGGCACCATTCCGTCTTCCCGGACTTGGTGCGGTAACGACGGAAAAAGAGTTCGTAGGTTCGCAAGTTCCGCAATTCTGGCAGGCATTTGATGATCTGGAGAATCCGTCTGTTATAGCAAATGGCACTGTGTATAAAAGCATACATGAAAAACCCGATAAAATACAATTTGTATACTGGAGTGACATCTATGATACATTATGGGATTATACAATTATCCCGGATCAGTATGTAACACGGGACAGTGCAGTGGCGATATACTATAACCCGGAGCGAGTAAACCCGGGAAGCAGTATTAATGTTAGCACATATTACGGTATTGGAAGCCTTCGCTCAGATAGCGGCGATGATGTTCTCAGCATGAATGTTGCAGCACCTCAAAAACTTGAACTTGATCCAGCAGGTACCAACTATTTTCCTAATCCTTTCACTATAACGGCTTACTTGTATAACCAAGGTATTGATACTATTGATGAGGCAATTATTTCTCTTGATTTACCACAAGGCAGCGGCCTTAATCTTTTAACCGATAAAGATGTTTCTCTTACAAATTTAAATCCTGGTGAAGATAGAACCGTAACCTGGAGAGTACTGGCTGATCCTCAGGCTGAGGAGAAGGTTGTTGATTATTACATAACCGTAACTCATGAAACTCAATACCAAATTAAACATTCAATTATTTTACCGCCAACTCGGGATAATGATACAAGCAGCATAACACTGAATAAGACATTACTTGATATGGAAGTAAATGATACCGAGGTGCTTATTGCTACACTGACAGGTATTAGCGGAAGGGTAACCTGGCTAAGCAGTGATCCAAACGTTGCAATAGTGGACTCTACAGGACGTGTAACTGCGATAGCCCCGGGAAGTGCAAATATTACGGCTAATGCCGGAGGCAAAACAGCAAGCTGTATTGTTAACGTCGCGGGCGAAACGCCTGCATCTTTGGAATCAATTTCTCTGTCAGAAACCAGCCTTTCACTTTATGTAAATGAAACAAAGCAGCTCAGTGTTATATATAATCCTCCGAATTCCGTAAACAAACGCATTAGATCATGGACTTCCAGCAATTCTTCTATAGCAGTTGTAGCTAATGGAAGGGTAACAGGTAAAAGGACAGGAACTGCAATAATAACAGCAATTGCTGAAGACGGCGGTAAACTGGCGCGATGCACTGTTACGGTTTTAGAGCGGGATGTTGGTCTTCAGAATAATTCCAATATAAATTTCAGTACTGTCGTTACCGGACCTACACTACATTTCCTGGGCAAGGATTTTGAATTATTTAGTATTCCTGTAGGAACAGAGATTAAAATAGCAGATTATATAGAACTTAAGTATGATCCCGATGAGCAGAAGTATATCGGCTTATTCGGCGACTTTGAAGGGGTTAATTCCCAGGATGATCTCCGGTTCCGTCAGGAGTGCTACAGATCGATACGTTACCTTTTGAATATGATGGGCCAAAAGACTAACAGAGAGTTCTACAATGCATGGCTAAGATTAACAAAAAGAGGAGGTCCACTTGTAGTTGAAGGTGATATTTCTGTATTCGGGTATGTAGCGTTTGTTGAGAATAATGGAAGGCTTCAGTTGGCAGAGGGTGAGCTTGGAGTATTATCCAGCGCAAAAACCTATATTAATCATCCTACTGCTATTCCGGCTATATTTTTTAAGTATAAGATTACAGGAGATGCCCAGGCAGGAATTAAGCTGGTATTAAAAGAAGCCGGAAATATTAATGCAGGTCTAATGCCATATGGCAACCTTGAAGGCTCATTAGGCCTTTCGGCCGCCGTAGGTGCTGACGTGTTTGTTGCCAACGTATACGG
>DUNT01000052.1 GCA_012839205.1 Clostridiaceae bacterium | reverse complement strand
ATTTACGCAAGACAAAACGAATTATTAATTTTCGTTATATTAGCTGGGTTATATATTTCACTTCTTATGCAGGGCTCCTGCTGATATCTGTTACACCCCTTTTTGATACTAATGCTAATCTGTTAACCAGCAACCCCAATCTTTTTTACTGGTTATTGCGCATATTAACTGTGTCTGTAGGTGTGAACTTTGTCTTGCAATATTTTATTTTCAGAAGACATGATCAGGCCTTTTTTGAATTTGATAAATCTATGAGCGATGTACAAATGGAAATATTGTCCCCGGAAGAAGTCTCAAAAAAAATGGATATGATGACTTTATCAACAGCTTTAAATCATACACTCAAAAACCTCAAGGAAAAAAACGAAAGACTCAAGGACGAAATTGAAAAAAATCACAGGCTTTCAGAGAATATATCCGAGTTTTACAGACAAATGCGAACCCTCAGAGATGCCGAACTCATATTTGACTTTTTCGAATATGACGTTAATGGTTCTTACTTTACTTTTATTTCCGGCATGATAACTGCTTTGTCGGATGAAAACGATGCAACAGAAATCACTGCGGAAGACCTTTTTAATAATTTCAAGTTCAGTATTAACCTGGCGGATTATTACAAGCATGTAGAGAGATGCATTGAAGAAGATTGCGATATGAATTTTGACTGCAACGTCAAGGGCAAAGATGGTGGAATTCGCTGGCTAAAATTTTGGGGACGATTGACACGGGATAAAACAAGAATAACAGGAGCTATTACTGATATCACAAGAGAAATAAATATTCGTATTGCAGAAAAAGAACGTATCATTCACGATAATATAACCGGTTTTTATAACCGGAATGCTTTATCTGAGGTTGGAAATAAAGCAATGGCCGAGTGTAAAGAAGGTGAACATGTAGTATTTGTTTACATAGGCCTTACTAAGTATCGGGAATTCCAGGAACGATTTGGGATGGTATCAGGAAACAATTATATTCGTGTATGCTCAGAAGTCATGAAAGAATTTATAACTAAAGATATGATTCCCATCAGATGGTGGGGCTCTGATTTTCTCATTATAGTAAAAGGTGTTACAGACTTAAAAAAATTTGAAAAAGAAGCCGCTGGCATAGCTGATAAGATTGGAAAATACGTAGGTGATGTAGATGGTATTGCGGCTACCTTCCCAATGGTAATGGGTTATGCCGCATCAAAAATACATGGCAAAACCCCCTCAGAACTGCTTGAATTTGCCGCATTTGCAGAACATGAAGCCTTGCGCAATATGGTAAAAAGCCCCAATGAATTTAACTATGAACGGTTTGCAAAATCTCATATGGCAACTCTAAGGCGCACATTGATTAAAGATATTATTGATAAAAATCAATTAAGTATTGTTTTCCAACCAATTATATCCCTGCGTACAGGTGAGCTTTATGGGTTTGAGGCTTTGTCGCGGCCTACTAATCCTGTCTACAGTAATATATCAGAGCTGATTGATGATGCTGAGGCAACAGGTCATTATGTAATTTTAGAAAAAAGAATGGTATATAATGCACTTGATGCTTATATGAATCGTGATCCAAGGTACAAGGATCATTATCTGTTTATTAATACGGCTCCCTATGCAACCCTCGATGAAAAAGACTATAACAATATCAGAGACAAGTATTTCGGGCATATGAAAGTGGTATTTGAAGTTATTGAGAGAAATCGTATAGATCCTGATGAAATAAATCTCAGAAGATCCATTGTAAAAAATGCCGGAGCCAAGTTTGCCCTGGATGATTTTGGAACGGGGTATTCAAATCATCTGGCACTATTGGCACTTGAACCTGATATTATAAAAATTGACAGGGAATTGGTTCGGGGAATCAATGAGGACTTAAGAAAACAACATATCCTTGAGGATATTATAAGCTATGCCCGCTATCGTGGTATCCGTGTATTGGGAGAAGGAGTCGAGACTCAAGAAGAGCTTGAAACCTTATGCCGTATGGGGGTAGACTTTGTACAGGGCTACTTTACAGGAGTACCGGATGAAAGATTAACCGAACCTGATATAAAGGCAAAACAAATAATTAAGGGCATTATTCGGAACAGAAATATTGATTTGGTACAATTGTATATTTGTATGGAAAAATCCCTTGCAATTATAAATGAAGATTATGCAAGATGTTTCTCCATTACCGTCTACTTAATGATAAAGCTGGCCAAACGCCTTAATATTGATGAAGACAGGTTTACAAGTTTAATAATTACCACAATATTTCATGGGATAGGAATTCTTTACTCTGGTTATAAAGACCGCAGCACGCTAAGGAGCAATGAAATAACCGAGCACAGTGTTTTTGCATATTTATTGTTTAAAGAGTTTTCTCCGTATCCCGAATTTGCAGAGATTATTTTGTACCAATATAAAAAGTATGGTAACAACACAACTATTGACAGTATTGCTGTTCCCGATGAAGCGTACCTGCTGTCCCTGGCGATTGACATAGCCGAGGTTATTGTATGCAACAAGAAAAAAGACATTAATAAAAAGGTTGCTGAAAGGATTAAAGAAAACGGTTTTAAACCCGAGTATAAAGAAGCATTGCAAAAACTATATGAAGAGAATGCACTGGGACGTATTGTAACAGATGAGTATAAGGTGGAGCTTTTATCGTATATAGGAACAGTAAAGCTGAGCAAGGCTGAGATTATGAGCTTATTGAGGACGTTTGTATATGCTGTTACCTTCAGGTCACCTTACATCTTTGACCATGCCAGAACAATGGAAACCACAGTGGGAATTCTGGGACAAATAACAAAGCAGAACTGGAACACGATGGAAAAGGTACGTGCTGCTGCCCTGTTATACAATATCGGCATGTTAACTTTCGATGAAAAAGCCTTTGAGAAAATCCATTCTCCCCTGGAGCTTCACAGCTTATTAACCAAAGCCATTAAAAAAACAAATACAATTTTTAAAGAGGCAGAGCTTGCAGATGTTCTGGGAATGTTTAATGCCATTATCGGAGAGGATACATTTTCAGAGAACCATATGCTTATGGGCAAGGATATAATAAGTGGAGCAAATATGATTAAATTAGCAGATATTTTATCTTTGCTTATGGATCAAAAATGTCAGAAGTATGAGATTTCATGCAAAGATATATTTGCTGAACTAAAAGAAATAAGTAAGACCCATGATATATTTCTTCCCATGATTGAACTGATGGAAGAATATATAGAGGACATAGAAGCCCGTGTGAAATCCAGCCGGGCAGATATATCGAAACGTTATCACAACGTGATTTCAGAGTTCGAAAGACTCAGACCATTTCTTAATTAATTACTAAAAAACTAAATATCTGATTACAGTTGAAAGGTTAAAATATTGGTAAAAGGGGAATAGTGTATGTATAAACTATTATACACACTTGCTGAAAACGGCTTTAAATAAAGGATTTCAGCCGTTATTCTTTGACTTTTACTTTTCGTTGGTGTATACTGGATATTAAGCGAGTATATATATAATCTACTAAAAAAAATGACATGGATGACATGCTGGAAGAGCTCCATACATACATTTGGATTATTTACAGTACTACCTGATAAAGAATTAAACAAATGTTATTATGTATGATAAAAAGGAGCGGAAAGAATTATGTTCAGTATAGGAGATAAAATTGTTTATCCTATGCACGGTGCAGGAATAATTGAATCAATAGAAGAGAAAGAAATTCTTGGTGAAAAGAAAAGATATTATGTTGTGAGAATACCTGTTGGAGACATGAAGGTTATGATTCCCATCAATAATGTTGATGGTATTGGGATAAGGGATGTCATAGACAGGAAAGATGCCGATAAGGTTTTTAAATCTCTGGAAACAAGCTGTGATGAGCAAACGTCAAACTGGAACAAAAGATATCGTGAAAATATGTCTAAAATAAAAAGCGGCGATGTATTTGAAGTGGCAGAAGTAGTGAAGAGTCTTGTAGCCAGGGAGAGACAAAAAGGTTTATCCACCGGCGAACGCAAGATGCTTAACAGTGCCAAACAGATCCTGATAAGTGAATTGGTTTTAGCTAAAAACATGAACCCTATGGATGTAGAAGATATAATAAATGAGAGGATATCAACCTGATTTTATCCATACAAAGGGAGTTTATATGCTGGAGAAGATCTTAAAATATGCGTTTGCACTTACAGGAGCATTAACGGGAATATCGCTGGTACGTTTTATAATGATTCAAAGCGGTAGGAAGGAGTATCTCGGCACTTTATACGGAATTGGGCTGATTACAGTAGTGGCTGTTATTCTGGGTGTAGGGATGTTTTTTCTTGGAGATAAAGTTATTGCCCTTTCAGTAGGTTTTGTTGACAAAATCGAAGATTCCATACAAAAAACTACGCTGTATGAGCTTATGATGGGAGCCGTCGGACTCATTGCAGGGTTAATCATTGCCAATCTTATTTCTATTCCTATTGTAAAAATCGAGTTAATTGGAGTACCTCTATCAATAATAATAAATGTTTTATTTGGTATTTGCGGTATTTATTTTACTGTTATCAAAAGGAATGAAAACATATTTGATGGAGCTTTAAGCAGAAAGAAAACCGCAAAATCAAATGGAATTAAGCTGCTGGATACCAGTGTTATTATAGACGGACGTATTCTGGATTTAAGCAGGACAGGTTTCCTGGAAGGAGAGCTTGTGATTCCCGGCTTTGTACTGGAGGAACTTCGCCATCTGGCTGATTCATCCGATGATGTAACCAGAGCAAAAGGGCGCAGGGGACTTGATGTTTTGAATATGCTGAAAAGCGATGCAAAGTTTCCTATAACTATAGATAATACAGAAGGCGACTCACAAGTTGAGGTGGATGAACAGCTTTTATCAAGGGCGAAGGAAATAGGGGCAAAGATTATTACAAATGACTATAATCTGGGGAAAGTAGCAAAGATCAGGGGTATTGATGTACTTAATATAAATGATTTAGCCAATTCCATGAAGCCGATAGCAGTATCGGGAGAGGAAATGACAATTCGTATAGTTAAAGAAGGCAAGGAGAGCGGTCAGGGTATAGGCTATTTAGATGACGGAACCATGGTGGTGGTAGAACAGGCCTATAAGTATAAAGGGCAGTTGGTGGATCTGGTTGTTGTCAGTGTTCTTCAAACATCTGCCGGACGTATGATTTTCGGCAAATTAAAAAATGCCCATTTTTCTTTGGCAAATTCGGCTTTTGAGTAGTATCAGAAGGAGATTATATGTCTAAAGTTAATAATATAATTGAAACAGAATTATTGAGTAAGAAAAAAGGCGCCGTAGGCGCCATTATTGTGGCTGCCGGTAAGGGAAACCGTATGGGACTTGGTTACAACAAACTATTGGCTAACTTGCAGGGAAGGCCGGTTATTGAGTGGACTATCCGAAAGTTTGTATTGTCAGAGCTGATTGATGTTTTAGTCCTTGTAGTAAATCCCGAAGACAAGAACGCTATGGAGGGTATTTGTAAACCTTACACCGACAAAATCATATTTATCTTGGAAAATGGCGGGGACAGACGGCAAGATTCGGTATATAACGGACTTAACGCTATGCCGGAAGAGGTGGATATTGTACTTATTCATGATGGCGCACGGCCTTTTGTGGACAGAAAAACTATAAAAAACAGCATAAAGTATGCCCGGGAGGCTGGAGCTGCATGTGCCGGCTTGCCTGCAAAGGATACGATAAAAATAGTTGACAGAAAGAATGCAGTTTTGTCAACACCGGACAGAATATCCATTTGGCATGCACAGACGCCCCAGTCTTTTAGGAAAGATATAATAAAAGAGGCGTATGAAAGTGCCAGGGAAAAAGGCATCTTTGGTACTGATGACTCAGAGTTGGCAGAATCTGCCGGCTTTAAGGTTTTGATGTTTGAGGGTAATAGCTGGAATATTAAGCTAACCACGGCGGAGGATCTTCTTTTAGGAGAATATTACATGGGATTGTCAAAAACTGTTTATTAAATATTTCAGCAAAGGTAAAAATTTCCGGGGGTACATCTCAGAAGCTAAAATGCGAATTCTAAAAAAAAGACTGCCTTCGTTTTTCAGGCAGTCTTTCGACAACTTTTTATTCATCTACTGACTTTTTTAACTCGGAGTAGCATTCACCGCAAATGTTTTTACCTCTATAAACCTTGATGTCTATTGCGTTGTTGCAAAAAATACAAGCAGGTTCATATTTTTTCAAAACAATGGTGTTTTCGTCAGAGTAAAACTCTAGACCATCTCCGATTTCTATGTCGAGAACACGTCTTAATTCAATTGGTATAACAATTCTGCCCAATTGATCAAGACTCCGAATCATACCGGTTGCCTTCATGGCTAATTCCCCCCCACATTATCTAATTCTATTAAGTAAATTTTAAATTTTTTATCGACTTATGTCAAGTTTCACAATATATTTTATTATTCACAGTATTTATTAATATGTAAAAAAATAATAAATACCAATATAAATGTCATTACCCGTTACTAAAATCAAGGATTTCGAACGGGTAACCGAGTCTGTTAAGACTTAACGCACGTTATGATATCAAACTGTTATATTTTGCACAATAGTAAATATGTCCTATATAATCAGGGGATAACTATATGGTTTGCAGTTATTAATGGTTTCTTCAAAGGAGAATTACGTCCTTTTCCTGACAATATTTTTGCATCTCTTCAGGCCAAATGGATGCCTGGACCTCGCCCACATGCGCTTTACCCAGGAGGTACATGCAAATGCGGGACTGACCAAGCCCTCCTCCCAGAGTATAAGGAAGCCTTTTGTTGATAATATCACTGTGAAAAGGAAACTTAAGTCTTTCTTCACACCCGGCCTTTTCCAGCTGAGAACGTAAAGAATCTTCATCTACACGAATTCCCATAGACGATACCTCAAAGGCTGTATCAAGTACCGGGTAATAAAAAATAATATCACAGTTAAGGCTCCAGTCGTCATAGTCAGGAGCTCTTCCATCATGAGGCTTTCCGGATTTAAGTTTGTCGCCTATTTGCATCAGACATGTTGAACCGTATGCCTTGGTAAATGCATATTCACGCTCTTTGGGAGTATAATCGGGATAAAGATCCTCCAGCTCCTGAGCTGTTACAAATGTTATTTCATCGGATAAAAACCGGGTTAAAACAGGATACTCACTTACAATATAGTCTTCTGTAGTTTTAAAAATCTTATATATCCGCTTTACTGCGTCCTTCAATGTATCTAAATTACGGTCTTCCTTGGAAATAATCAGCTCCCAGTCCCATTGATCGACATAAATAGAATGAAGATTATCGGGTTCTTCATCACGGCGTATTGCATTCATGTCGGTATAAAGGCCTTCTCCAAGAGAAAAACCATACCGGCCCAGTGCCATTCTTTTCCACTTGGCAAGGGATTGTACAATCTCCACAGTTGCCTGATCTATATGTTTTGCGTCAAAGGAAACAGGTCTTTCTACACCACTTAAATTATCATTTAAGCCTGATTCAGGCCGTACGAAAAGCGGAGCTGAAACACGGGTAAGATTTAATTCTGCTGCCAAAGCGTTTTCAAAGAAATCCTTGATTTTTTTTATGGCTATTTCTGTATCCTTAAGATTTAAATAAGATTTATAATTCTCAGGTATTCTGCAAGAATTTATGTTCATAATCTGCACTCACTTTCATGTTGACTAAATATCAAATATTTTTGCTTGGAGCTGTAAAACATACATAACGCTGGCAAAAGCAACCTCATATTGCCGGATGGCTGTATGCTCTAATATTTTATTATAAAAGAATACAATAAAAAAGTATAGCATAATAATATAGTTATTAGAATATTTATATTAAATAGATGAAATTTGGATAATAAATAATTGCATTTTTGTTGAAATCTTTAATTTAATTTTTTAAATGTTCTGTTGCCGAATTTGACCCTGTTTAACGTTTGTGTTAAAATTATTAAGCAAAATTAATGGGAATATTTTGTTTGATAATTGCATACACTTTTTTAAGCATCTTTATATGGTGCTGCATGTCTGAGAATTATTCGACCAAATACGCGCTGAATCTTTGATACTAAGAACGGGAAAACCAATTTATGGGGTGAATCCGGTTATGCCGGTAGGGTTATTCTCTTTCAATCCGAACCCGTCAGCTAATCTCGTAAGCGTTGAAGGAGAGGGTGGTTATTATGTTGTGAAGTCATAAAAATACTATCCAATAATTTTTACTGACAAGATTGGAGGTAGGTTTTATGACCAAAGTATGTCTGATAGGCCTTGGCAGAACAGGAATGGAAATCGCACGAGTCATAATGAAACAACGGGACATGAAACTTGTAGCAGCTATTTGTTCTGATTATTCAAGTAAGGCAGGAAAAGATATCGGAGAAGTTTTAGGATTACCCAATACAGGGGCAAAGGTTTATACCTCAAGTAAACTCAATTATGTTCTTGAAAAAATTAAACCTGATGTTTTTGTGGACTTTTCAAATCATAAAGCAACAATGAGTTATGTATCAAGCATTTCGGAAAAGAAAGCTGCTTTGGTGATTGGTACAACCGGTTTTTCAAAAACTGATATTATGCGCATGAAGGTGCTGGCAAAAAAGAACGGCTCAGGAATTTTAAATGCACCTAATATTACTGTGGGAGTAAATGTGATGATGCTATTATCCAATATAGTATCACGCATTTTAATTGATTATGATTTTGAAGTAAGCGAAGCTCATCATAAGTATAAGAAAGATGCTCCGTCAGGAACTGCATTAAAAATAGCTGATCAAATTGAGGAAGGATTGCAGTACTCCGGTGTAGAAGTCACTGAATCTATTCCCATCCATGCCACCAGAGCTGGCGGTATAATCGGGAGACACGAAGTTATGGTTGCCGGAGAAAATGACAAGATAGAGATTGTTCATGAATCCTTTAACCGAAAGGCTTTTGCAGACGGAGCATTAAAAGGGATACGTTTTATTAAAGACAAAAAAGGCTTCTTTGAAATGAATGATGTGTTGGATCTGGAGAGGGTATTAGCCTCATATTTTGATAAACGTAAAATTAATATTGCAAGTTCCAGCAGCTGATGAATTATAATTGGCTGTCTTAAAAGGGCCATTCTAAGTTCCCCCCTTGTAAATTTGAGTGTCCCTTTTGAATACACCATGTGGAACCTTTAGCCAATGTCATGCGTGCCGCTCAGGAATTTCATCCGGAAATTATTCGCACCACTCCGAAATCCATGCTCCGTTTCACTCATGGCATCGGCAGCGGTTCCTCCTTGCTTAAATTCATTTATCGTGGTGCGTGTATCGCATGGGAATTCTGAGTGCCCCCCTTGTCATTCTGAGCGCCCCCCCTTGTCATTCTGAGCGCCAGCGAAGAATCTTTCTCATTAACGTAATAAGACCCTTCGACTACGCTACACGACGCTCATGGTGACAGAGGGAGTACCGCCTCCCCCGGTTTAAAATAAGATTAGAGATATACTGTTCTGCTCACAATGGCGGTGGAGATGCTTCTGCGCACTATTTTGAGGCAGGTGCTTTTGCTTTTTTAAAGTTTATAGAGATACCATTTATAGGTGTTTACCTCATATTTCATTTCAAAAATTCGCTCAACTCCGTTTATAATACTTTGCACAGTAAATATTAGCATGGGATTCCCCGCAAGTTTTTCTGTTTTTCTGTCCAATATACGGTCTATACGAATAATTTGGGCTTCCTGCCCATCCTCATACCATCTGAATTTAAGAGGGGTAATAATACCCTCGCAGGTGCTGAGACAGATCATATCTACACTTTTCATTAATATTTTCATAGCAACACTCCCAAATAATCAAAGCAAACTCCGCATACCCGGATAATCATCTATAACTCCTCCTGTAAGGGGAGGAATCCCCGAATTTATAAAACTTCCCCGAACCACCGAAGTCTTTCCGTAATTAAGACGGATGGTGTCGATGCTGGAATCCAGGGATTTTTTCCGGTAAATTTTTTCATCCTCAAAAATAGAGGTCTGGTAAAATCTATCATTGCAGAGGGATGAAAAAGAGACACCAAAATGCCTCAGGGGAGCACCATCCCAAAGTTCCCTGAAAAGTGCCCGTGCAACTTTAAAAAGCCTTTCAGTGTTATCTGTAGGAGTAAGGAGCTTTCTTTGGTGCGAAAAGAAGGTCAAATCAGTTTTCCGTATTGATACAGAAACTACCTGAGCCAGAAGCCGGGCGGCTCTTAATCTGGAAGAGGCGGTTTCTGTCAGGGAAAGAAGAAACAGCAGAGCCTCCCTTTCGTTGTCAACATCAAAAGAGGTGGTGGTGGAATTGCCAATACCCTTGGCAGGAGGTCTGAAAGGATTTACCGGCGAAGTATCTATACCGTTGGCATACTGCCAAAGTAAATTCCCGAAGCTTTTTAAATGAGCTCTGAGAAATTTGGGGTCGGTATGAGCCAGCTGGCCTATGGTAAAAATATTCAGGCGATAAAACTTAGGAGCAGTACGCCTTCCCACCATAAACAAATCCCTTACCGGAAGAACCCACAATTTTTTTGGGATTTCATCAGGGAAAAGCGTATGCACTTTGTCGGGTTTTTCAAAATCAGAGGCCATCTTAGCCAGAAGTTTGTTGGAGGAAATTCCTATATTTACAGTGAATCCAAGAACTGTTCTGATTCTGTTGGCAATTTCCCGGGCAATATCCAGAGGATTTCGTTTTCCTAAAGTCCCGGTGATATCGAGAAAGGATTCATCGACAGAATACCGCTCCAGAAGGGGGGAATATTCGTATAATAAATCATTTAACGCAGTGGAACACTGCATATACAGGGAATAATCGGGGGGGACAATAATAAGGTCAGGACATTTCCTCCTGGCTTGCCACAAAACCTCGCCGGTCTGGATACCGTATTTTTTAGCAGGAATAGATTTAGCCAAAACAATTCCGTGACGGCTTTCTTCGTCTCCTCCTACAACGCTGGGTACCTCCCGAAGATCAAGAGTTGCTCCGTGCTGAAGTCTGTATGCGGCTTCCCAGCTCAAAAAAGCGGAATTTACGTCAATGTGCAGGATGATGCGATCTCCGCTTTTATATGTGTTCATAACAGCCCTCCGAATAAATAGATATTATAATACAATTATAAACGAACACATGTTCGATGTAAAGGAGAAAATTGCTGATAAAATTTGTTATCGGGTTTGTGGCATAGTAAAGTAACCGTAATATATGCCATATCAGACATATGTTAGAATTGAAAGAGAAAGGATGGTAGCAATGAAAATATCGAGATTGCAAAAAGCTCTTAAAGGGCTTACAGACGCTATTACCCGTTTTCCGTTAACAACGTTGTTCCTGATTGGAGCCGTGGTTGTAAATTCCATTGATATTCAGGGAGGCGGGGACTATTCAAAATACCTGTTGACACTAATTGTGGGAGCTATACTTGGGGCAGTTGCTCAAGTAATATTCGAAAGGTTTTGCAAGGGGAATTTCGTCAGGATTATTTTAAACGTTGGTGCAGTCTTGCTGACGGTGGGCTATTATCTGATAATTATGCCGTTGCCCCAATTGAGCATAGAAATCAGCATAAGAACAGCAGTCGCACTGTTTGCGCTTATTATTGCCTTTATATGGATTCCGTCCATTAAGAGCAAGGTGACATTTAATGAAAGTTTTATGGTTGCTTTTAAAGCCTTTTTTATATCGTTGTTTTTTGCCGGGGTTATTTTTGCAGGCACCAGTATTATAATAACTGCTACAGATGTGCTGCTTTTTGAAGTGGATAGTAAAGCATACTCCCATGCTGCAAATATAGTATTTATATTATTTGCACCTGTTTACTTTTTGTCCCTTATACCGGTTTATTACGGAATTTCCGATGCGAATGAGCCTAAAGAGAGTATGGAATTAAAAGAGGAAATAATAAATAAGATGGCCGGTTGCCCAAAATATCTGGAGATCTTGATTTCATATATTATAATTCCGCTAACGGCAGTCTTTACGCTGATTCTGGGTGTTTATATCGCAACCAACATAGCCGGTGATTTCTGGAGAGATAATTTATTGGAGCCCATGATCGTATCGTATTCCATTACGGTGATACTGGTATATATTCTGGCAAGCCGGCTGGAAAACAGATTTGCCCAGCTCTTCAGAAAAATCTTCCCGAAAGTGCTGGTGCCGATTGTAATTTTTCAGACCATAGCCTCCATCATGAAAATCGGGGATATGGGGGTAACACATACTCGTTACTATGTAATAGCATTCGGTATTTTTGCAATTGCCTCGGGAATACTTTTCAGCTTCTTGCCGGTGCGAAAAAATGGCATTATTGCAATCATACTGATTGTTATTTCGGTGATATCCATAGTTCCTCCCGTTGATGCTTTTACCGTCAGCAGAAACAACCAGACAGGAATAATCCGGGACACACTTATAAAAAACAATATGCTGGATAATAACCGTATAAAACCCGGTACCGATATTTCTGCCGGGGATAGGAAGAAAATTGTGGAAGCATTAGGGTATTTAAACCGGATGGATTATACCCACATGGCATCCTTCCTTCCTCCCGGGTTTGAGTATTACTCAGATTTTGAAAAGGTATTCGGATTTAAAATGTACGATTGGCAAGATGAAACAAAATATGTATATATAAGGCTGGATGACAAAGCAATGCTTGATATTGCAGGCTATGAAGTTTTAGCTGAAACAACGGTAATGCTTTCTCGCAATCACGAAAATTATGAGGTTATCGGAAACATAAACAAGGCAGGAAAAAGTTTTACTCTTAAAAAAGCCACTACCTTAGAAGATTGTATTATATCTCTGTTTGAAGGAGATGATCAGGAGCTGCTGAGTTTCTCAACGAAAGAGATATTTGAAGAGTTTAACGAAAGAGACAGTGGGGCAAAGGAAAGTATCTCCATTGAAGAAGCAACTTTCTCAAAGGAGAACGAACATGCTGTCATTACTGTTGTGATTAAGAATATGAATTTTGAGGTATCACCGGACAGAGCATACTATGCTGCAGATGTATTTATACTTGTGAAAATAAAATGAATCCTCCTGAGTGAAACGTATACAAGTTCAGCGGCTGTAGCCTACTGCGATTTAGTGCTCCAAAATTGTCGCACTGAGCGTAACGTAAGCCCCCCAAACGGTCATCCTGAGCGCAGCGAAGCGGAGTCGAAGGATCTTATTACGTTAGTGCGAAAGATTCTTCATTTCGCTTCGCTACATTCAGAATGACAAAAGGTATGGCAATTTCTCACTTCCAACCTCTCACCTCGCACATCACCTTACTGTCATCCTGAGCGCAGCGAAGCGGAGTCGAAGGATCTTCAGAAGATTCTTCGCTGGCGCTCAGAATGACACGGGGGTACTCAGAATGACACGGGGCACTCAGAATTCCCACGCGATACCCGCACCACGATAAATGAATTTAAGCGGGGTGGAACGTGGAGGAACCACTGCCGATGTCATGCGTGAAGCGGAGCACGGATTGCGGAGCGGCGCGAATAATTTCCGGATGAAATTCCTGAGCGGCACGCATGACATTGGCTGAAGGTTCCACATGATATATTCATAGCAATGACAAAAGGGCGCTGTTAATGGTAAAATATTAAAATATTTATGATAAACACAGGCTCTGTTAGATATGAAAGAAATGAGACCTGAAAGAGTTTAGGAGGGTATATGACTGATATATTATCAAGGCTTGCAAAGGAATTATCTATAAGGCTGTCGCAGGTAGAAAGTGCAGTAAAACTTATTGATGAGGGTAATACCATCCCTTTCATAGCCAGATATCGTAAGGAAGCAACGGGGGGAATGGATGATCAGATTTTAAGAGAGCTTCATGACCGCCTGGTATATTTAAGAAACCTGGAGAGCCGCAAAGAAGAGGTAAAAAGGCTGATTGAAGCTCAGGAAAAGCTGACTGATGAGATTTCCGCAAGCCTGGACAAGGCCGAAACCTTACAGGAAATAGAAGATATTTACCGTCCCTTTAAGCCAAAACGCCGGACCCGGGCATCCATAGCAAAGGATAAAGGGCTTGAGCCATTGGCGGTAATAATTTATAGCCAAAAACTTAATGAAGGCGATATAAATGCTTTGGCCTCAGAATACTTAGATGAGGAAAAGGGCGTAAAAACAGTTGAGGAAGCAATTCAGGGAGCAATGGACATTATCGCTGAGACTATTTCCGATAATGCTGAATACAGAAGAGTTATCCGGGAGCTTACTTTTAAGGAAGGGGTAATAATTACCTTAGCCAAGAAGGAAGAAGATTCCCCCTACCGTATGTATTATGATTTTAACGAGCCGGTTAATAAAATAGCTCCTCACAGGATTTTGGCCATAAACCGTGGAGAAAAGGAAGAGTTTTTGTCAGTCAAGCTGGAAACTCCGGAAGAAAGAATCGTAGACTGGATTAAAGGGCGTACTCTTTCAAAATCCGGTTCCATATTTAGTGAAATAATAGAAAAGGCTGTTGAGGATGCATATAAACGTTTAATCGCACCATCTATAGAGAATGAGATAAGAGGGAGCCTGACTGAAGCGGCTTCAGAACAGGCAATAAAGGTTTTTTCCGAGAATTTGAGAAACTTACTCTTGCAGCCTCCTGTAAAGGGAAAAGTTGTGCTGGGACTGGACCCGGCCTACCGTACCGGCTGTAAGCTGGCTGTCGTAAATGAAATTGGAAGGGTATTGCACACGGGTGTGATTTATCCAACTCCTCCTCAGAACAAGGTTGTTGAAGCAGCAGCTATCTTAAAAGCCCTGATAGAAAAGTATGATGTGGAAATTATAGCTATAGGAAACGGTACTGCATCCAGAGAATCGGAAATATTTGTGGCCGGAGTAATAAAAACTCTGAGCAAAAAAGTTCGTTATATGGTGGTAAGTGAAGCGGGGGCTTCTGTTTATTCAGCCTCAAAACTGGCTGCGGAGGAATTCCCGGAGTTTGATGTATCCTTAAGAAGCGCTGTTTCCATTGCGCGGCGTCTTCAGGACCCCTTGGCCGAATTGGTTAAAATAGATCCGAAAGCCATAGGAGTAGGACAATACCAACACGACATGAATCAAAAAAGGCTCGGAGAGGCTTTGTCGGGTGTAGTTGAAAGCTGTGTAAACAGTGTGGGGGTAGACTTAAATACTGCGTCTTCTTCCCTTCTGTCCTATGTAGCCGGAATTAATTCAACCGTAGCAAATAATATTGTGGAATACAGAGAAACAAACGGTGGCTTTACGGTGCGAAAAGAGCTTCTGAAGGTTAAAAAACTAGGAGAAAAGACCTTTGAGCAATGCGCAGGCTTTTTGCGTATTCCGGAAGGGGACAATATTCTTGACAATACCTCTGTTCATCCTGAAAGCTATGAGGCCTGTGAAAAGCTGTTAAAACTGACCGGACACACTTTGGAGGATGTAAAGGATAAAAAAATCGGGAAACTTAAAGAAGAAGTGACAAAACTCGGCACAGAAAAGGTTGCTTCACTTATAGGTGTGGGGATGCCTACATTAAACGATATTGTAAATGAACTGTTAAAGCCTGGAAGAGACCCCAGAGACGAGCTGCCTCCTCCGTTACTGTCGGAGGATGTCTTAGACATAGCCGATTTAAAGCCGGGCATGATATTAGACGGTACAGTCCGGAATGTAGTGGACTTTGGGGCATTTGTTGATATAGGCGTTCATCAGGACGGCCTGGTTCATATTTCGGAGCTCAGTGACAGATTTGTGAGAAATCCGATGGAAGTTGTCTCGGTGGGTGATATAGTCAAAGTAAGAGTTTTAGAAGTTGACGAAAAACGTAAAAGAATTTCGCTTTCCATGAAAGGTCTGGGAAAATAAAATACCCGATTGTCCGGGTTATAACAGGTACGCGCCATTTCTAATAAATTGATTCAATGTCCTGTATTGCAATTGCATATTGGGACAGGCAACGGGAATACTTATTTATTGAGTATTGGGAAAGCGGAAGGGTTGCGTATTTATTGGATAAAAAAGGGTATTTCAAATCTGATGATAAACTGGCTGTATATAAGGTAGCAAAAGCTGTTTCTGAAAACATGGAAACAGCCGGGTTAAAAAAGAGAACAGGTGTAGCCCGTCAACGCTCAATTGTGACTATGTGCATAGGAACAGACCGTTCCACCGGGGATTCACTGGGACCTCTTGTAGGAGATATGCTGGTTAAATATAAGATGAACGGTGTTCATATATATGGCACACTGGATCATCCCATCCATGCAAGAAATTTGGAGGAGACACTTTTCAAAACCCTTACACTTCATCCGGATGCCTATTTAATAGCCGTAGATGCGTCTCTGGGCACATTGGACCATGTGGGATGCATATCGGTCGGGAATGGGCCGATAAAGCCGGGAGCGGGGCTAAAAAAGGAGCTGCCGGCTGTAGGCGATATGCATATTACTGGGGTAGTAAACACAGGTGGGTTTATGGATTTTCTTGTATTGCAAAGCACCCGACTGTCTGTAGTTATGAAAATGGCCGATATAATTGCCCGGGGACTTCATATGGCTTTTAGCGAATACTCCTCTGTTTACTTTCAGGATACTTGCAATGTTCTGTAAATGAATGAGAGCAAGATAAAAACTTTACCCGAATTAAGTTTTAAATCCTACAATAGTGGTATATAAATGATTATTCAGGCAATAAAACATATATCTGGTTTAGCTTAGTTCTTTCAATGCAGCCTAAATGGATTTTTAGGAACATAGCGATTATTGCCTTATTATTATGGATAAGCAGAGGAAAGGAGTTAATGTATGGAAAAGTGGGTTTGCACAGTTTGTGGCTATGAGTATGATCCGGAGATAGGAGACCCTGATTCGGGTGTTGCGCCGGGTACCGCTTTTGAAGATCTTCCTGATGACTGGGTTTGCCCCGATTGTGGCGTATCTAAGGACATGTTTGAAAAAGCATAATTAGGATTGGCATATTTAAAGTACACCATTGCATTACATTAAATCAAAAAACCCGGAACCCCGGTGAATGACTTAAAATCTTATTTCATTACACCGGGGTTGTATTGTAAAAACTGCCTGCCAACTGGTCCGGATTAGGCCGAAAAACATGTTAATTGCGCAAAAAGGGCAGAAACAACAAGATATATAATAGACAAACATTAAAAAATACTAAAAAAGAACTTGACAGAGTCAGCGGGATTTTGTATACTGTAAAAGCCGCAAGTGAGTGGCAAAAACGAGACGGTGTGGGAGTATAGCTCAGCTGGGAGAGCACCTGCCTTACAAGCAGGGGGTCATAGGTTCGATCCCTATTGCTCCCACCATATGGCCCGGTAGTTCAGTTGGTTAGAACGCTAGCCTGTCACGCTAGAGGTCGAGGGTTCGAGCCCCTTCCGGGTCGCCATTTTTGCCCAGATAGCTCAGTCGGTAGAGCAGAGGACTGAAAATCCTCGTGTCGTTGGTTCAATTCCGACTCTGGGCACCAAATGCGCGGGATTAACTCAGTGGTAGAGTGTCACCTTGCCAAGGTGAAAGTCGCGAGTTCGAATCTCGTATCCCGCTCCATAAACAGCCGCAGAGGGGTTATATCGGAAGATGTATCAACTGCGGTTTTTAAATATCGGCGCCATAGCCAAGTGGTAAGGCAGAGGTCTGCAAAACCTTTAT
>DUNT01000051.1 GCA_012839205.1 Clostridiaceae bacterium | reverse complement strand
TGATAATCTAGTATTCATAGAGGTTCCTTCTTTCTTATTGTTTTTTGTATCGTTAACAAAAATTTTATCATAGAAGGTCAACCTCTATTTCTATTTGATAAAAAACCAACAATTATTTTACACTAACATTTATGTTATTTTCTGCAGTATTCCCTATGGGCTTATTTATGCTTATTCCAAACTTATAATAATCCCGTGCTTTATCGCATTATCATAGATCTTGAGGATGCCTTGATTCAAGGCTATTTTATATGTCAATCCTTTTCGGAGGCATACTTCCTGGCAAAATACTCAGTCAGTATTTTTCAGTCATCACTCCTGGTATGTAGTGGTCTTTCAGTCCGTCTATCAGATTCATCATTAGAGTCAATATTTCTTTCCTGGCCATTCGGGTAACACCGCAGACAACAGCAGTACTAGAGAGAACGCAAATGTCGTACCCCCAAGCCATACAGACAGAATTGGAAAAACCGAAGTTATAAATAAGTATTTCTGGCAAGCGCACCAGATTAGAATTCCGATAAGAATAGATGCTGCACCAACTCGAACCAGTCTGAACCTCGTTCGCTTTTGTTGATAAAAGGCCGAGATCAGCCTCAATATCACCAGCAGGCTTGCCGAGACCAACATACCGATTACGACACAGAGTCCATAATGCCCCCAGATAATCCTTTCCATGCCGACAGAAGGAAGCCCCCGCCACTGCGCCCAGTCACTTAAAACACAGCCAATAAACGGCCAGCTTCGTTGGCTGTTTGTGAGAAGCACTATGGCGTCGCCTGTCTCAGGCGCAGCCTGCCAATGCGTCATAATGCCATTACCCTGGCCACCGTGAGAGACTGAGAGCATACCGTTTGGCAGCTTTTCGATATAGTGACCAAATCCATACGCATCAAATACTAAACCGTAAATACCGATTTTACGGCTTTGAGGAGCATACAGCTGCTTGATACTTTCACCACTTAACACAGGGTTTTCCTGCATCCCCGCTGCCGCAAAGCGAGCAATATCGTGAGCTGTGGCAAACAGTCCTCCTGAAGCCTTTGAGGGATAGAGATAGACCGGCACTGGTTCCCCTCTAAGATTATACCCCGTGGGTGGATAAGGATTCGTTGCCGTGTCTATGTCAAAGAAGGAGCTCTCCATACCCAGCGGGAGCAAAACTTCCATGCGTATATATTCTGAAAAACTTCGTCCCGTGACATCCTCGATTAATATTTCCAATATATTATAGCCTGTGTTAGAGTACGAAAACCCCGTCCCCGGTTCGCGCATCAGCACCGCTTCCCCGGTCATCACATCCCGGTTAGAGGGCATCGCCTCACCGGGAGAATAGATTTTGGTGAAATCCCCCAATGGCATCCCCGCCGTATGACTTAAAAGCTGCCGTACCGTAATTTTATCTGTCGGATAGTCAGTCAACGGAAAATGCCAGCTTGTTAGATACTCCGACACCGGAGCATCCAAGTCGATTAGCCCCTTCTCTATAAGCCTCATAACCCCCCAAGCTGTTACAGATTTTGTAATGGATTGAACACTCATGGGAGTGTCGACCGTCAACACTCTGCCACTTGCCACATCCGCATACCCATAAGCCTCAGTCCATACGACTTCTTTATCCTGCACAAGTGCGATGTTGCAGCTCGGAATTCCATACAGCTTCATCAAGTTGGGAATGCGTTCATCCATATGTGCCTTAAATTTGTCAAGCGGTGCATTAGTACCGATGTTGCGCTTAATTTGCAGACTGCCGGAAAACATCGCAACTAGAAAGCATATTAGTATGGATAAAAGGATAAACCACGCCCACATCCTGCGCCTTCCGATTATTTTTATGGTCTTCATATTCACACCTCACCGGGCCGAAAATCTCGGCATCTCAAACCGTTTACAGTGTTAATCGACTTTCCGGATTGAAGTTATCACAGGGTTTCCTTGGCCCATTTCCTTTATCTCAAACCTTACTTTATCGTTTGCATTGATATCCAGTTTTTCGATATCGCTCTTGATTTGATCATTTAATGAAAACATCCGGGCGTCCTTTCCAACTATTATTTCAACAGAATTTGTGTCCGCATACCCAATAAAAACTCCTGTGAGTGCGGAGGAATCATGCTGGTCCTTATTGTCTTGTACCTTGCCTTCCTGCGCTTGTGTTTGCTGTTCTGTCGTTTGCGCCTGTTGGGGAGCCGTTTCGCGGTCCGTTAGACCTATTGAGCCGCACCCTGATAAAAGAATTGAAACAATAAGCAAAACTAAAATTCCCAATCCTATGCTTTTCAAAATACATCCCTCCAAACAATTTATACCCTGCCTTGCCTTCTCAAACAACTGCGGTGTTTGTCCACCTTATCGTTTTTCTCTATCTCATCTTTAGATATTGTTAATCTGTATTACTGCAACAAAATATAAATTCTTCATTTGCAAGTGTTATACAATCACCACTTTTTATGATTGTTTCTGTTGTTGGGTCAATCCGCTCACCGTTAATCATAGTACCGTTTCTGGAATTCATGTCGCTTATATAATAGCCTTCGCCAGTTTTTATGATTTCAGCGTGGAGTTTGCCTACAGCGGGGTTCTTGACACAATAGTCAACCTGGCCTTCAAGCCTTCCAATCATAAAAGGAAAATGTTTTAGTATAATAATTTCAAAACTATTGCCATGCATTCTTTTCAAATATGGAAGTTTCAGATTATCTGCATTTAAAATTATCGTTTTGTCTTGGGTCTGCATAGTTTTTAAATAACCATAAGATGGTCTTGTTTCACTCGTTCTGTTTTCTCCTTTAGGCAATCCTTGCCGGGAACCTTCCGGGATTGAATCGCTTATAACAGTCGGTGCTGCTTCTTTTTGTGCTATTGATTCATCGAATGCACCCGCATGTTGTTTTATTGGTATGGAAAATGCCTTATTGACATACTCCATGCCGGTATACAAGCCTGTTCTGTCAGGCTGTTTCTCAATAACCCTCTCAACTTTTTTATCGGGAGTAAATAGTTTTGAATAAACAAGATAAGTCACAGCGCCCCCAATTAATAATAATCCAAACAATGAGAGAAGTGAATCCGGATTTTCGGGGGACAAAATACCCGTTAATATTAAAACAACACAAAACAAAACCAGTGTAGCTATAACCGAGTAAAGAACAAAATATGATTTGGAAGGATAACATAGTTTTTTTATCTTAACAGCCTCATTAACCTTTAGTGTATCCTTTTGCTGCAGAGATATCTGTGTATTAGCTTCCTTTACAGGTAAATAACCTTCAATTCTTGTATTTTGCATGGGGACCAGATTTTTATTCATTTCATTCAAATATTTCTTTAATGAAGATGTGTCAAATTCCGGGTCTTTGAGTATCTCAATGAGTCTTTGGATAAAGTTATCGGAAGGTTCGTCGTTAAATCGGATATCATTTATTATGACATCTAAAAGAAAATCTTTTAGAGCATTTACCCCTTGAGTTCTATCCTTGGTTGGAAGATAAATAAAACCCAGCTCAAGATTTTGAGGATCTGCAAAAATGTATGTACCGTCAAAGACAATTCTTTCAATGTCTAAAAGGTATTGCTCCATTCTACCCATTAAATCAGTATTCTGCCTGAGCAACCAAAAGAAGTCCTTTCTGCTGAATCTTCGTCTTTCAAACAATTTTTTCACAGGGACCAGTGAAGTTATATCAAATTGCAGACGTATTTCTCCGTTTATCCGCACCACCTCACATTTTAAGAGCCCTTTAATACTGTTATTGGCCAGCATCCCTAATTGATAGTTCATCAGCTCTTCTTCGTTCATGAAGATAAACTCCAGAATATTTTTGCCGGCAGAATTCTTATAACTTATTTTATAGCTTTGACCTTTTTTATCCATCTCAAACTCTCCCTTATTCTTTATGAGGCTGATTGCAGGTTCTCATCGTGAGTATCAACTTCATAAATACCATAGCCTTTTACCAGCCTTACCTCTACCTGATATTTTTCTAATTCTTTCTTTGCTTTTTCATATTGTTCAACTGCAAAATGGCCTGAATTTTCGGGAATTACCATTATTACAACACGTTTTACCTTTTTTATCTCTGCACCTTCCAGAAAATCAGGAGTGCTAAATTCCAGGAGCCTTTTGCCATGCTTCTTTATCTCACTTTTTATGGCTGAAGGTTTTTCACT
The DNA here is from genome assembly GCA_012839205.1 of Clostridiaceae bacterium. GTDB lineage: Bacteria > Bacillota > Clostridia > DSM-8532 > DSM-8532 > DTU059. The sequence goes on along the minus strand of DUNT01000051.1, from coordinate 3,908 downwards.
GTAGGTCTTCATGAAGGGATTAAGGCTAAAAATATCATAATACTCTACCGTTGCCTGGGACTCATTATATATGTAAGCATCAATAACGGGATATTTTTGGGGAGTGGCTGTAGCATTAAGTTTTTCAATTTCACATTTTTCAATTTCAAGCCCCCTGTCCCAATATCTTTTGTCATTGTCCATCTTTGTCCAGAGACTTAAGTCTTCTTTATCCTCTCTTTTTTCTTCATTTAAGAAAGATTCTCCCCTCCCACCTGTCCAGGCTATAACCTTTACTCTGTTGGAAAGCCTGATATCGGGCACAAAGGCAAACACTACCGGAGCTTTGACATTATAACTCACAACAAATTCCATAGACTCGGAATCTCCAAAAATACTTGTATGTGTGAAATCAAACCCGCTTAAACCACCTTCTATACCTAAAGCTAACGCAGGATCTTTATCGGTCCCGACCCTTTTGCCCAGTTCTTTTGCCAGGCTTCCCCTGGCCATAAGGCTCACCAGTTCATTGGTAACCTCATAATTCAGCTTTCTTGCAAATACGGTAACCATTAGATTAAGCTCAGCTTTTGGATCAGCTACTACTGTTTGAATCAGATTACCTGCATCTGAATATGCGTTGCTAAAATCATCTGTTCCTTCTAAAACTGTCATAATATTATCCATTGGACCTGCTTGTTCGCTACCGCCGGAAACCACTTCATTAAAAGCATTGAAAGCATTCACCAAAACTTTTCCCTGATCTGAAAGTGTGTTTTCAGCCTGGTCTGCCGCTGTATTCAATGAATCTGAATAACTTTTTAGCCCGGTAACATGATAAAAATAACTCATGTTCCCATACCTTCGTCCCACTTCTGACAGTGATTCCTGTATTGTGTTATAAACAAAAAATATTCGTATAATATAGGCAAAGGAAAAAATAACCATCAAAAAGAAAGGCAAGACAATTGCTGCTTCAATTGTAGAACCACCTTTTAAGTTTTTCACTTTTACCTTAATATCCCTGACTCCACTCAACTGAAATCATCCCCGAATCACCATTTCTAAAAAGCCATTCCGGTATAAACCAAGGGTTAAAATCCAGTTCAGCTTTTATAAAAATGAATGTATTATACCCATCTATAGAAATATCATAGTTTTTCGCCGCCTCCTGCATGTTTAACTGTATGAGGTCAGCGGTTCTCAATGCTTTTGTTTCTGCAGGAACGGCCAATAACATGAGCCTCAGATAATCTGCGTAATCCATCATTATTAATCTTCCTGTGATATTGTTTCTGCCGCTTTTCCCGGAAGCGCCCAGAACTTTGTCAATCTGTTCCTCCGCAGCATTAATACCCTTATCCAACAAATCCGTTCCCAGCTTTACAAGTTTATCTTCCAGGTTTTTATATTGCTCTGACTCAAATATGAATTTCCTGATTTCTTCTTTCAGTTCATTTTTAAACTGCATCAGTTTTTCCGGAGCATAAGCTTTAATAGAATCATAAACGCTGGATACAAGATTTCTGACTGCTGTTTCAAGGTTGGCTGTAAAACTTTCAAGATCATCAAAGCTGATGTTTTTTACATACTCATTTACTGTGCGTTTAATCAGGTCCTTCATTTCAGTGTCAACACTTTCTCCGGCCTCACCTGTTAAATCACCCAAACCCTTTTCAAAGGGGGAAAACACCTGATCAATTTTGCCGTTTATAATGCCGGTGATAGTTTCCTGTACTGCCTCAGAAGCCTGCCCCACCGTACCCTCAATTTTTTCGGTAACAAAATTTTTAATATCTTTAGTCAGTATTTCTTTTAACTTGCTTATAGCGTTTTCGGCACCAAGATACCAGGAGGAAGAGGTTTTTATAAGCGGTACCGATTTGCCTTTAAGAAGAAAATCAGTATCAACATAGGATTCCATCCCTGCCCAGGCAATAAGTATAAAATTCTGAACAACAGGAATGCCAAAAATTGTCCAGCCTGCTATTACTGTAGCCAATGATAATGCTGTAGCAACTTTATCCGGATCGGTATAGACATGAAGCAAATTAAATAACAGCCGAATTGCAAAAATACTTCGTTTTACACATTCTATATTTTCTTTTTCTGATTTCTTTCCGAAAAGTATGTATTCCACCTCTGCCTGCTTCAGGAGTGTTTTGTCAAGAGGCCTTCCCCAGCCGATATCATGCTCTATTCCATCAACGGCTGTAACACATTTGAAGGCCGAAACAATATATTCATTCATATAAAGACTTTCGATAAGGCTCTCAGCGCTGCTGGCTACCGCCTTTTTTATTATTTCAAGCAGTTTTTTTACTTTTTCTGCTTCATAGTCAAAGAAATTCTTCTCTTTTTCGTTTACGGTATCCAAACCCTGAACAGGCTGTTCAAAGGGATTTTCATTTATCATATTATTTTGGGCGGACTCAGTTATTGCTCTGCCGATTTGGATTAATGCTTCATCTGAACTGGTGGCCCCTTTTACTGAAGGAAGTTTAAAATATCTTTCGCCGATATTATCAAGATTTCCGTCGATTCCGTCAAAAAGATCTGAATTATCTTCCTGGGCTGCTGCCTCAATTGCAAATTCACTTATTCCTTGTCTGACTTCCTTCATTGCTTCTTCGTCATCCGTTTCTTCATCTTCGGCCTCTTTGCCCAGATACCTTGCGTTAAACCATTTATTAAAGGCCTTTATTTCAACAGAGTTTGCTGTTGGCTCAAGATTGTAGACAGGTATTTTATACAAGTCGCCCATTTGATCAATAGCTTTAATATCAGAAATATTCCCTTTCATGACCGTAAAACCCGATGTAATATTGCTAAAACTGTTATATCCGTTATATTCCCTGTTCATGTCCTGAGGATTTTCCTTTATCTCACCGGCTATATTGGCGAGGTTTTCCATCTCATCGGATACATTACATAAAACTAAATAATAGTCATTTATATATTTGTACCAGGTTTCCAGTTTTTGAAGGTTTGAAGCCAGTCTGTCCCTTACCTCGGTAAAGTAGTCCACACTTATTGATTTCAATTGTACTTCAAGACTTCCCTTTACTTTGTCTGATACACTGCCTTCATATTCATCAGCATCTTTTTTTAACGATTCGGACTCTTTTTCCAGTTCAGACAATTTAGGAATCAAGGCATCCATTATTTCAATAGCATCGGCAGTGTACGTTAAATGATTCGATACATGTCCCAATAAGATGCTCAATTCACTTGCAGCCGTGTCATTGCAGATTCTGGCCTGAACAAGATTTGCGGCAGAATCATCCAGACCCTCATCAATTGTTTTCTTGTAGCCTGTTATTTCTTTTTCCAAAGGTTCATATATCGTATAGGCTTCAGTATACGATTCGCCGATTGAGTTATACTCCTCTTCCAGCCCGGTAATATCAGTCTGCAGCTGTTCAATTCTTTTATTGTCATTTGAAGCAGAATCTTCGCCTTCTTTTTCAGAATCTATTGCGGTTAAAGCGGCTAACTCATTTCTTTTGCTCTCTAATTTTACGTACAATTCCGCAAGCCTACGCTCCAAACTATCACATTTCTCTTTTGCTTTTATGTAGTCATCATATATTGCCGAATAACCTTCTCTGGCTTCTTTTATGGATGCAACGGGTTCATTTGCGATTTTTATATATTCTTTAGCGATTTGAAAATACTCTGTTATATTAGAAATTGTTCTGTCTTTCAATGTATTGCCTGAGTCGTCTACAATATAATTAAACTTAATCAGTTCATTATTAACCATGCAATATATGTTAACAAGATCGCTTCTGATATCATTCATGAGCTTATCAAGGGTCATCTTCTGTTCGATCATATCTCCTTCCTTAATAAGCCCCATCATAACTTTGATTTTTTCATAGAATTCCTGGACAACCTGTACCGGGGCGCGATACTTCATAAACTCG